>DATINN010000471.1:0-8189 GCA_035474175.1 Mycobacteriales bacterium
CGGTGCCCTTGTCCGGCTCGACCAGCCGGTGCGCCAGCACCGGCACCGCGACCCCGAACACCGGCGTCGGCAGCGTCGTCCCGACCAGGTCGGCGTAGCGGTCGTCGCCCGGGTGCACCACCACGGCCACGCAGGCCGGCAGCAGCTCGGGCCGGGTGGTGTCCACTGTGTACGGTCCGAACGCGAGCGTGTGCCAGGCCCCGTCGACCTCGCGGTCCTCCAGCTCGGCCTGGGCCACGGCGGTGCCGAAGTCGGCGTCCCACAGGGTCGGCCCGTCGGCCCGGTAGGCGTCGCCGCGGTCCAGGTCGTCGAGGAACGCCTGCTGGGCGGTGCGCTGGGAGCGCTCGTCGATGGTCGAGTAGGCCAGCGACCAGTCCACCGACAGCCCCAGCCGGCGCCAGGCCGCGGCGAACACGGCCTCGTCCAGGGCCGCCTGCCGCAGGCACAGCTCGACGAAACCGCGACGGCTCACCGGCACCGGGCGCCGGGGGTCCGGTGTGGACGGTGGGGTGAAGGACGGGTCGTAGGGCAGGGTCGGCTCGCAGCGCACGCCGAAGACGTTTTGCACCCGGCGCTCGGTCGGCAGGCCGTTGTCGTCCCAGGCCACCGGGTAGAACACCGACCGGCCGCGCATCCGCTGGTAGCGGGCGACCAGGTCGGTGTGCGTGTAGGACAGGACGTGGCCGATGTGCAGCTCGCCGCTGACGGTCAGCGGCGGCGAGTCGACGGAGAAGACCTCGGGGCCGGACCGGTCGAAGCGGTAGGTGCCGGCGCTGTCCCAGCGCTCGGCCCACTTGTCCTCGAGACCGTCCAGCGACGGCCGATCCGGGAGCGCGTCCATCCCGGAACGGTACGGGCTGACGCGCTCCCGGATCACCGGGATTTCAGCCGAGGAGGCCGGCCTCCCGGGCCGAGCGCAGCGACGGCTTGACGGTGACGGTCGGGGCCAGCCGGCCGGCGACCGCGTCGAGGGTCTTGAGGCCGTCGCCGGTGTTGTAGAGGACCGTCTCCGCCTCGGGGTCGAGCGCGCCGGACGCGAGCAGCCGGCGCAGCGTCGCCACCACGACCCCGCCCGCGGTCTCGGCGAAGATCCCGGTCGTGCGGGCCAGCAGCTCGATCCCGTCCCGGATCTCGTCGTCGCCGACGTCCGCGATCGCGCCGCCGGTGCGGCGGACGGCATCCAGCGCGTACGGCCCGTCGGCCGGGTTGCCGATGTTGAGCGACTTGGCGATCCCGGTCGGCTTGACCGGCTCGACCACGTCCCGCCCGAGCGCGAACGCGGTCGAGATCGGGTTGCACCCCGAGGACTGCGCCCCGAACACCCGCCAGGGCGCGGAGTCGACCAGCCCGAGCGAGGTCAGCTCCCCGAACGCCTTGTCCACCTTGGTCAGCAGCGACCCCGACGCCATCGGCACCACGACCTGGGAGGGCAGCCGCCAGCCGAGCTGCTCGGCCACCTCGTAGCCCAGGGTCTTGGAGCCCTCGGCGTAGTAGGGCCGCACGTTGACGTTGACGAACGCGGTCGACTCGAAGGCGTCCGTCTCCTGCAGCTCCGAGCAGAGCCGGTTCACATCGTCGTACGAGCCCTCGACCGCGACCAGGGTCCCGCCGTACACGGCCGTCTGCACGATCTTGGCCGGCTCCAGGTCGGCCGGCACCAGCACGATCGAGTCGAGCCCGGCCCGGGCGGCGTGCGCGGCGACCGAGTTGGCCAGGTTGCCGGTGGACGCGCAGGCGACCCGGGTGAAGCCGAGCTGCCGGGCCGCGGTCAGCGCGACGGACACGACCCGGTCCTTGAAGGAGTGGGTCGGGTTGGCGCTGTCGTCCTTGACCCACAGCGAGCGCATGCCCAGCTCGGCCGCCAGCCGGTCGGCCCGGACCAGCGGGGTCAGGCCCGGGTCGAGGGTGACCCGGGTGGCCGGGTCCTGCCCGACCGGCAGCAGCCCGGCATACCGCCAGATCGAGTGCGGGCCTGATTCGATCTCCGCGCGGGTAAGACGAGCCAGCGCATCATGGTCATAGCCGACCTCGAGCGGGCCGAAGCACTCGTAGCAGGCGTGCTGGGGGCCGAGGGGGAAGCGGGCTCCACAGTTGCGGCACCGGAGAGAATCGGCGGCGGAGGAGGTGGGGGCGTCGGCGAGCAGGGTCACGCCAGGGGCGGACGGGGAGCTGGCGACCGGGGTCATCGGGATGTGAGTCCTCTCATCTTTCCCGGGCGCGATCCCCGGGACGGACTTGGCACCTGCCGTGTTGTTCAATCGGTGGTTGCCGGGGCTTCATCGGGCCGTGTCCCTCTGCCCCTCTGGATGAGGCGTGCGTTCAGTTGTACTGGCCATTCAAGCACGAGTACGTGAGCTGGGGGCCTAACGGAAGGGGATGGTGCATGCGAGAAGACGTCCGGCACTGGTTCGAGGAGCGGACCTCCCGAGCCACGGACTGGCAGGCGTCCAGGCTCGTGGACGTCAAGGGTGAGACCCGCGTCAGCGTGGTGCTCCCGGCCCTGAACGAGCAGGAGACGGTCGGCGCGATCGTCGCCACGATCCGCAGCCGGCTGGTCGAGCGGCACGGCCTCATCGACGAGCTGGTGGTGATGGACTCCGGCTCCACCGACGGCACCTACGACGCCGCCGTCGAGGCCGGGGCCAAGGTGGTCCGGCGCGAGGAGGTGCTCGGCGACTTCGAGCCGCTGCCCGGCAAGGGCGAGGTGCTGTGGCGCTCGCTGGCCGCGACCACCGGCGACATCCTCGTGTTCGTCGACTCCGACCTGCACGACTTCACCCCGGACTTCGTCACCGGGCTGCTCGGCCCGCTGCTGACGAACCCGTCGGTGCAGCTGGTCAAGGCGACCTACGACCGGCACCTGACCCACGGCGACACCATGGTGCCGGCCGGCGGCGGGCGGGTCACCGAGCTGGTCGCCCGCCCGGTGATCAACATGCACTGGCCCGAGCTGGCCGGCTTCGTCCAGCCGCTGTCGGGTGAGTACGCGGCCCGCCGCACGCTGCTGGAGCAGCTCCCGTTCCCGACCGGCTACGGGGTCGAGATCGGGCTGCTGGTCGACGCGCTGCGCCTGGTCGGCCTGGACGGGCTGGCCCAGGTCGACCTGTCCCGGCGCAAGCACCGCAACCAGGAGATCGGCAAGCTCGGCCGGATGTCGAGCGAGATCCTGCAGGTCGCGTTCGAGCGGCTGCGCCGGGAGGGCCGGCTGGACATGTCGCCGGTGGCGACCGAGCTGACCCAGTTCGAGCGCTCCGAGGACGACTACGTGCTGGTCACGCTGGACATGGAGCCCTCGGAACGGCCGCCGCTGCGATCGGTCCCGGAGTACATGACGCGCTACCTGCACGCCAGCTAGCGTCCCGGCCGCCGCGCCGGTTAGCTGGCGGCGTGAAGGTCCTCTACACCGATGTCGACGGCACGATGGTCGGCCCGTACGGCAACTTCTTCGCGGCCGGGGACGGCAGCCCGACGCTGACGCCGGCCCGGGCGCTGCTGGAGCTGCACAAGGCCGGCGTCGCGCTGATGCTGGTGTCCGGGCGCACCCGGGCCCAGCTGCAGGAGGCCGGGCTGATCTTCGGCGCGGACGGGTTCGTGGCCGAGCTGGGCGCGCTGGTCGGCTGGGACCACGGCCGGTCGGTCCAGGTGCTGCCGGGCGCGATGCCGGCCGAGTACGGGGACCGGCTGCCGGTGGAGGTGATGGCGTCGCTGGGCCTGCCGGACGCGCTGTTCCAGCGGTGGCCCGGTCTGGAGTGGCACGCGCCCTGGCACCGGGGCCACGAGGCCGACGCGATGCTGCGCGGGGTCGTGGACGTGCCCGAGGTCGAGGCCTGGCTGGCCGGGCAGGGCCTGGGCTGGCTGCGGCTGCGCGACAACGGGGTGCTGCCCGGTCCGGAGGGCCGGCACATCTACCACCTGATGCCGGACGGGCTGTCCAAGGGGACGGCGGTCGGCTGGGACCTGGAGCGGCGGGGGCTGGCGCCGGCCGACGCGGTCGCGGTCGGGGACAGCGCCAGCGACCTGGCCATGGCCCCGCACGTGGGCACGATGTGGGTGACCGCGAACGGTGCCGCGGCGCCCCACCTGCCGCCGCTGCTGGAGGCGGCCCGGACGGCCGGGCAGGACGTCCGGGTCACTGCCGAGCCGGTCGGCGTCGGCTGGGCGCAGGCGGTGCTGGCGTCGCTGTTCTAGGCGCGGTCCCAGTTGTTGTGCGGCTCGCGGGAGTCGACCTCCCAGCGCAGGGCGGCGACGGCCAGGGACACGAAGACGAGGACGAGGACGAGGAGTTCCATACCAGCGATGGTCCTCTGGTCTGGACCAGTCTGCGAGTGGCAGAAGCACCATCTTCCGTTAAGATCCTGCCATGGTCGCTCTCCCGCCCGGCCGGTCCGTCGCGGTGCTCGCCACCGCCGGCCTGTCACCCTTCGAGCTCGGCGTCGCGTGCGAGGTCTTCGGCACCGACCGGTCCGACCGCGGCATCCCCACCTGGGACTTCGCGGTCTGCCTGGACGCCCCCGGCCCGCTCCCGACCAAGTCCGGCTTCACGATCGACAGCCCGTACGGACTGGACCGGCTGGCCGGTGCCGACCTGGTCATCGTGCCGAGCTGGCCGCGGATGCGGACGCCGCCGGGGGAGCCGGTGGTGGCCGCGCTGCACGCCGCGTACGAGCGGGGGGCGTGGATCCTGGGCTTCTGCTCGGGCACGTTCGTGCTGGCGTACGCGGGGCTGCTGGCCGGCCGGCGGGCGACCACGCACTGGTACTACGCGGACCTGTTCCGGGAGCTGTTCCCGGACGTCGAGCTGGACGCGGGCGTGCTCTACGTGGCCGAGGACAGGGTGCTGACCAGCGCCGGCACCTCGGCCGCGATCGACCTGTCGCTGCAGGTGCTGCGGGAGGTGGACGGGCCGGAGATCGCCAACGCGGTGGCCCGGCGGATGGTGGTGCCGCCGCACCGGGACGGCGGGCAGGCCCAGTTCGTCGAGCACCCGCTGCCCGACGCCGACGAGCACGACCTCTCCGACCTGCTGGTGTGGATGGCCGACCACCTCGCCGACGACCTGACCGTGGCCGGGCTGGCCCGGCGGACGCACCTGTCGGAGCGGACGTTCGCCCGCCGGTTCCGGGCCGAGACCGGCACCACCCCGCACCACTGGCTGACCTGGCAGCGGGTGCTGCTGGCGCAGCGGCTGCTGGAGACCACCGACCTGGACGTGGACCAGGTCGCCCGGCGGTGCGGGTTCGGCGGCGCGGCCACGCTGCGGCACCACTTCATGGCCCGGGTCGGGACGTCGCCGCAGCGCTACCGGCGCACCTTCCGCCGGGCCGCGTGAGTCGTCCCGGGCGGCGGGGTAAGGGAATCGCATGATCCGCCTCGACACCTGGTCCGACCTGCTCACCACCCCCGGTCCGTACGCCACGGCGTACCTGGACGCGTCCCGGGCGAAGGAGCTCGGCCCCCAGGAGGTGGCCGGCCGCTGGCGGGCGCTGCGGTCCGCGCTGTCGTCCCAGGGCGCCGACGACGCCACCCTCGACGCGATGGAGGCCGCGGTCGGCGGGCACACCGACGTCACCGGCGAGCACGGGCAGCTGCTGGTCGCCTCCGGCGGCACCCTGCACCTGGACGGCGTGCTGCCCGGGCCGCCGCGCCGGGAGATCGCCCACTACGGCCCGCTGCCGCACCTCATGCCGCTGGCCGCGCAGCTCGCCCCGCTCGTGCCGCACGTGCTCGTGCTGGTCGACCGGGTCGGCGCCGACGTCACCGTGCACGGGCCGGCCGGCAAGACCGAGACCACGGTCGAGGGCGACTCCTCCGAGGTGCACAAGGTCTCGGTCGGGGGCTGGGCCCAGGACCGCTACCAGAACCGGTCGGAAAACCTGTGGGAGTCCAACGCGCGCCAGGTCGCCGAGGTCGTCGAGTCCGGCGTACGGCGGGTGGCGGCCGAGGTGGTGGTCGTCGCCGGCGACGTGCGGGCCCGGGGCGCCCTGCTCAACGCGCTGGGCGAGCACGCCCGCTCCCTGGTCGTGCAGATCGAGCACGGCGGCCGGGCCGAGGGCGGCGACGAGGCCAAGCTCACCGCCGCGGTCGAGGAGGCGGTGGCCCGGGTCGCGGCCGAGCGGGACAAGGCCGTCACCGACCGGTACGCGGAGGCCGCCGGCCGGGCCGCGTCCGGCGTCGGCGACGTGCTGGCCGTGTCCGGCCTGGCCGGGACCGTCGCGGCGCTGCGCCAGGCCCAGGTCGAGACGCTGCTCGTGGTCGACGACGCCGCCTCCGACGCCACCGCGTGGATCGGGCCGGAGCCGATCCACCTCGCGCTCACCGAGACCGAGCTGATCGAGCTGGGCGTGCGCGAGCCGGTGCAGGACCGGCTGGACGCGGCGCTGGTCCGGGCCGCGGCCGGCACCGACGCCACGATCGTCACGCTCGCGCCCGGGCAGCTCGACCTGGCCGACGGTCTCGGGGCGACGCTGCGCTACCCCGTCGTGAAGTAGCTTCTGCCGTCGTGACGGTCCTGGAGACGGCGCGGCGGATCGCGGACGAGGTGCTGTTCCCGGCCGCGGCGGAGATCGACCGGGCCCCGTCGGTGCCGCCGCTGCAGCTGGAGCTCCTCGCCTCCGCCGGGCTGTACGGGGCGGCGGCGCCGGCCTCGGTCGGCGGTGCCGACCTCGACCTGCCCACGTTCGGGCAGGTGGTGGAGGCGCTGGCCGGGGGCTGCCTGGCCACGGCGTTCGTGTGGGTGCAGCACCACGGCCTGGTCCGGGCGCTGGCCGGGCCGGACGCGCCGGCGGGGCTGCGGGCCGACTGGCTGGGCGCGCTGGCGTCGGGAGCCTGCCGGGCCGGGGCCGCGTACGGGGGGCTGCTGCCGGGGCCGCCGGCGCTGCGGGCCACGCCCACCCGGGCCGGCGGGTGGCTGCTGTCCGGCCAGTCCCCGTGGGTGACCGGCTGGGGGCTGGTCGACGTGCTGCACGTGGCCGCCCGCGGGCCCGAGGACACCGTGGTCTGGCTGGTCGTCGACGCGGTCGAGCGACCCGGGCTGGTCGCGCACCGGCAGCGGGTGGTGGCGGCGGACGCGGCGGTGACGGTGCGGCTGGAGTTCGCCGGGTTGCCCGTGCCGGCGGCGCGGGAGCGGGCGGTGCTGCCGTGGACGCCGCCGTCGCTGGACGGGCCGCCGCTGCGCACCAACGGGTCGCTGCCGCTGGGCGTCGCCGGCCGGTGCGTGTCGGTCCTGTCCGGGCGGGCCGGGGACGAGCTGCGGGCCGAGCTCGACGCCTGCCGGGCCTACCTGGACGACGCCGTCACCTCGACCTGCCCCGAGGCGATGCCGGCGGCGCGGGCGGCCGCGTCGGAGCTGGCGGTGCGGGCCGCGGCCGCGCTGGCCGTGCACACCGGGTCGTCGTCCGCGCTGGTCGGCAGCGACGCGGAGCGGCTGACCCGGGAGGCGCTCTTCCTGCTCGTCTTCGGCACCCGCCCCCAGATCAAGGCCTCCCTCCTGGACCGCCTCTCCGGCTCCGGCTGACCGCCCGGGTCCGGCTTCGCGGGAACCACGGTCCCGGACCCGCGTCCCGGGACCCGCTCCGGCGGGGACGACGGGCTCGGTGCGCCCCGGTCGGGGCGGGAGGACGGCACCGGTCCGCGGACGGCGCCTCAGCCGCGGCCCGGCCGGGGCGGTCGCGCTGGCATGATCCGCGGGATGGGTGACGCGCTGGCGGCGGACGACCTCGCCGGGTGGGCCCGGCGGATCGCCGGGGTCCTGCGGCGCAGCGGGCGCCCGCTGCTGGTCCTGCAGGCGGCCGTCCTCCTGCCGGCCGGCGGGATCGCGTACGGGCTGTCGAGGCTCGGCCTCCCCGGTGGCATCGCGGCCGGCCTCCTTGCCGCCGCCGCGCTCTCACTGGCCCAGGCGGCCTCGGTCGACCTCACGGTCCGGGAGGCCGCGGGCCGGCCGACCGCGGTCTCGGCCGCCCTGGACCGCGGCCTGCGGCGTACCCCGGAGCTGCTGGGCTGGTCCGCGCTGGCCGCCGTGCTGACGCTGGCCGGGCTGGCCCTGGCCGTCCTGCCCGGCCTGTACGCCGCCATGGTCGGCGCGGCCGCCCTGCCCGGGGTGGTGGTGGTCGAGGGCGCGGGCCTGCGCCGGGCCGCCGGGCTGGTCACCCGCCACCTGGCCGGGACGGCGGTGCGCTGCGCCGCCGGGCTGT
>DATINN010000472.1:0-4455 GCA_035474175.1 Mycobacteriales bacterium
CTGACGACCGGGGAGCGCCGGGGCCCGGGCCGGGCGCGGGGCCGGGCGCGGCCGCGGGGCAGAGCGCGGGCGTGGGGTCGGCCTCGGGCGTGGGGCCGGGGGCGGCGCCGGCGACGTACGTGCCGCCGGATGCGATCGTGCCGGACGTGGCCGTGGCGTCGGTGATCCCGACCGCCGCGCCGCCGCTGGAGTCCGATGTGGACGATCTGGGGACCCGGGTCCGGCTGGACGCGCCGCCGCGGCGGGTCGTGTCGCTGGTGCCGTCGCTGACCGAGTCGGTCGCGGCCAGCGTGCCGGGCCTGCTGGCGGGCGCGACCGACTACTGCACCCACCCGGCGGGCCTGGACGTGCCCCGGGTCGGCGGCTCCAAGTACCCGGACCTGGACCGGGTCCGCGCCCTGCACCCCGACCTCGTCCTGGCCAACGCGGAGGAAAACCGGCCCGAGGACATCGAGGCCCTGCGCACCGCCGGCATCCCGGTCTGGGTGACCGCGCCGGCCACGCTGGCGGGGGCGTTCACCAGCCTGCGCCGGATGCTGGCCGCCTGCGGGCTGACCGCCACCCCGGCCTGGCTGGACGAGGCCCGCCGGGCCTGGTCCTCCACCTACGACGGCTCGCCGCCGGTGCGCACGGCCGCGGTCCCGATCTGGCGGCGGCCGTGGATGGTGCTCGGCGCCGGCACGTTCGCCGGCGACGTGCTGCGCCAGCTGGGCGTGGCCAACGCCTTCGCCGGGTCGCCCGAGCGCTACCCGAGGGTGAGCGCCGAGGAGATCCGGGCCAGCGGCGCGGACCTGGTCGTGCTGCCGGACGAGCCGTACGCGTTCTCGGCCACCGACGGGCCGGAGGAGTTCGCCGGGCTGGACGTCGCGCTGGTCAGCGGGCGGCACCTGACCTGGTACGGGCCGTCCCTGCTGGAGGCCCGCGACCTGCTCGAACGCCAGCTGGGACGGACGAGCGGGTAGCGTGCCCGGCCGTGCACGCCACCTCTGACCGGTCCCGGCGCGGTCCGCTGATCGCGGCGGTGCTGGTGCTGGTCGTGGTGGCCGGCGTGGTCGCCGCCGCGCTGCTGTCCGGCGGTGACGGTGGTGCCGGGCAGGCGGACGGGTCGGCGGCGAGCGCGGGTCCCGGCTCCGGTCCGCCGCCGTCCGCACCGGCGCCGGCCGGCAGCGTCGTCCCGGCGACCGCGACGCCGACCCCGGACTGCGGCCCGTGGGGCTGCCCGCTCCGGCAGCACCTGGCCGCCGCGGCCAGGCTGGTCGGCACCGAGCCGGGCCGGCTCGGCGTCACCGTGCTCGACCGCCGTACCGGCGCCGTGTGGGAGGCCGGCACCGCGTCCCACTCGATGTGGGCCAGCTCCACCCCGAAGCTGGCCCTGGCGACCAGCCTGCTGGAGCGCGCGCGCACCGGCGAGATCACCCTCGACGCGACCGCCCGCCGCCAGCTGGCCGCCATGCTCGCCGTCTCCGACGACGACGCCGCCGACGCGCTCTGGGACCGGTACGGCGGCGCCGGCCTGCTGCCCCGCTTCCGCGACCGGTACGGCATGAGCGGCGCGACGTTCGTGCCCGGCTTCCCGAAGCGCTGGGGCTTCATCAAGGTCTCGGCCCGGGACCTGCGCCGGCTCATGACGTACGTGCTGACGAAGACGGACCCGGCCGACCGCGCCTACCTGGTGGACGCGATGCGCACGACGGGCGGGATCCAGCACTGGGGCGTGTGGGCGGCGGGCGCGGCCCAGCACCCGGGCGCGAAGGACGGCTGGTCGATCGAGTCCGACGGCGGGACGAAGCACTGGTGCACCAGCTCGGTCGGGTTCGCCGGCCCGGACGAGCGGTACGTGGTCGCGGTCATGGACGACCTGCCGCCCGCGGCCGGGATCGGGCCCGGGGTGCACGCGACCAGCGACGTGGTCGCCACGATCTTCGGCGCGCGCACGCCGGCCGCGGTCACCGTCCCGGACGAGTCCACCGGCCGCTGAGCCCCGGCGACCGACCCGGCCCGGCGACCGCTCGCGACAGCCGGACCCGGGCCGGTGGCCCGCCCGGGCGGGCGTCAGGTGCGCAGGTAGGAGGCCCCGTTGAGGTCGAGGATCGCCCCGGACGCCCACTCCGCCTCGGCCGAGGCCAGGTAGAGCACCGCGGCGGCGACCTCCTCCGTCCGCGCCACCCGGTCGAACGGCGACTGCGCCCGGATCGCCGGCCCGCGCGGCGACTTCAGCCACTCGTTGCCCATGTCGGTCTCGATGAACCCGGGCGCCACCGTCGAGACCGCGATCCCGTCCCCGCCCAGCGCCAGCGCCAGCGACTGGCCGAGCGCGTTCAGCCCCGCCTTCGAGGCCCCGTACGCCGGCTGCTCCGGCTCGCCCCGGAACGCCCCGCGCGAGGACACGTTGACGATCCGCCCGCCCGCGGACCGGCGCAGGAACGGCAGCGCGCAGAAGACCGCGTTGGCCGTGCCGAGCAGGTTGACCTCGATCGTGCGCCGCCAGGCCGCCTGCCACTGCTCGTACGACACCTCGGCCACCGGGTGCCGCGGGACCACGGCCGCGTTGTTGACCAGCACGTCCAGCCCGCCGAGCCCGGTCGCGGCGTCGGTCACGAACGACTGCACCGCGGCCGGGTCGGCCAGGTCGCCCTGCACCACCACGTGCCCGTCGCCGTCGAGCAACCCGACCGTCTCCACCGCCGCCGCGGCCGAGTCCCGGTGGTGCACCGCCACCCTGTCCCCGGCCGCGGCGAACGCCACCGCCACCGCCCGGCCCACGCCCCGCGAGGCCCCTGTCACCAGCACCGCTCGTCCCGTCACGGGCGGAACCGTACCCGGCGTGTCCTGCGCGATTCCGCCCCTCATCCGAGGGAGGATTTCGCGCATGGGCATGGGCGCGCTGCAGCTGGAGCTCGGGGACCCCGACCGGCTGGGCGAGCTGGGCCTGAGCGTCGAGGTGCTGCACCGGGCCGTCCGGGCCGGGGTCGAGGCCCGCGCCACCCGCACCGGGCTGGCCCCGCGCAACGCCGCCGGCACCGATCTCTACTCCTACACGGTGGAGGAGCTGCGGCTGCTGCTCACCCCGGCCGGCTGGACCGCCGACTTCGCCGGCGGCCAGGAGCGGACGGTGTCGCCCGACGGCCTGACCTCGATCATCTTCTCCACCGGCGTCGGCCCCGTCGGCGACCCCGACCCGAGGGCGACCCCGCGCACGGCGTACGCCAAGGGTCCGCTGATGCAGGACGCGGTGACGGAAAACCTCGGCTACGTGCAGGAGGAGTTCCCGCTCGGCCTGCGCGGGACGCCGGAGCCGGGCGGCCGCCCGCTGTGCTGGGTGCTGCTGGTCAAGCTCGAGCCGGGGCGGGCCCAGGTCGAGCTGTCGGTGCCCGACGGGATGCGCGAGGGCGTGGTCGACTCCTGGGCCGAGCGGATCCCGCTGCCCCCGCTGCCGCTGGGCGACCCGGTCGACCCGGGCGAGCCCGCGGTCGACCTCGACGTGCCGGTGGAATCCCGGCCGTGACCCCGTCCCGGCTGCGGCTGGCGCGGCACCGGCGGGCGATGACGCTGACCGCCCTGTCCCGGGCGTCCGGCGTGCCGCTGCGGACCCTCTCCGCGTACGAGAACGCGCACCACTCGCCGCCGGCCGCCACCGTGGCCCGGCTGGCCGCCGCCCTCGACGTGAGCCCGGAGTTCCTGGCCGCCGACGACGTCGACCTGATCGAGCCGGACGTGGTCAGCTTCCGGAAGCTGAGCCGGACCACGGCCGGCCGCCGGGACGCCGCGCTCGCCGCCGGCCGGATCGCGATCGAGGTCGCCGACTGGATCGAGGACCGGTTCCGGCTGCCCGAGCCCGACCTGCCGACGCTGGAGAAGCACGCGCCGGAGACCGCCGCGGAGATCGTCCGGCAGCGCTGGGGGCTGGGGGAGCGGCCGGTGCCCAACGCGGTGCACCTGCTGGAGGCGCACGGCGTCCGGGTGTTCTCGCTGGCCGACGACTGCCGCGAGGTCGACGCGTTCTCGCTGATCCGGGACGACCGGCCGTTCGTCTTCCTCAACACCGACCGGTCGGCCGAGCGGCAGCGCTTCGACGCCGCGCACGAGCTCGGGCACCTGCTGCTGCACTCCGGCGCGGCCCGGGTGCACGGGCGGGACCGGGAGGCGGAGGCCAACCGGTTCGCGGCCGCGTTCCTGATGCCGCGGCGGGCGGTGGTGGCGCAGGGGCTGCGGGAGGCGACGGTCGAGGCGATCCTGGTCGCCAAGCGGCACTGGGTGGTCTCGGCGATGGCGCTGACCCACCGCCTGCACGAGCTGCACCTGCTCTCGGACTGGAACTACCGCACCACCTGCGTGGCGCTGTCCCGGGACGGGTTCCGCACGGCCGAGCCCGGCGGCGCCCGCCCCGAGGTCTCCCAGATCCTGACCAAGGTCCTGGCCGCTAGCGACCCGGCCGAGCTGGCGGCCCACCTCGGG
>DATINN010000473.1:0-3144 GCA_035474175.1 Mycobacteriales bacterium
CCGACGTTGATGGCCGGGCGGACACCGGAGTTGAACAGCCCGGTCTCCAGGAAGATCTGCCCGTCGGTGATCGAGATGACGTTCGTCGGGATGTACGCCGAGATGTCGTTGCCGCGCGTCTCGATCAGCGGGAAGCCGGTCATCGAGCCGCCGCCGAGCTCGTCGGACAGCTTGGCGCAGCGCTCCAGCAGCCGCGAGTGCAGGTAGAACACGTCGCCCGGGTAGGCCTCGCGGCCCGGCGGGCGGCGCAGCAGCAGCGACACGGCCCGGTACGCCTCGGCCTGCTTGGACAGGTCGTCGAAGACGATCAGCACGTGCTTGCCGCCGTACATCCAGTGCTGGCCGATGGCCGAGCCGGTGTAGGGCGCCAGGTATTTGAAGCCGGCCGCGTCGGAGGCCGGGGCGGCGACGATCGTCGTGTATTCCAGGGCACCGGCCTCCTCGAGCGCGGCGCGCAGCGCGGCGATCGTGGAGCCCTTCTGGCCGATGGCGACGTAGATGCAGCGCACCTGCTGCTTCGGGTCGCCGGTGGCCCAGTTGGCCTTCTGGTTGATGATCGTGTCGATGGCGACCGCGGTCTTGCCGGTCTGCCGGTCGCCGATGATCAGCTGGCGCTGGCCGCGGCCGATGGCGGTCATCGCGTCGATGGCCTTGATGCCCGTCTGCAGCGGCTCGGTGACCGGCTGCCGCTGCACCACGGTCGGGGCCTGCAGCTCCAGCGGGCGCCGCTCCTCGCTGGCGATGTCGCCGAGGCCGTCGATGGGCTGGCCCAGCGGGTCGACGACCCGGCCCAGGAAGCCGTCGCCGACGGGCACGGAGAGGATCTCGCCGGTGCGGTAGACCGGCTGGTCCTCGTCGATGCCCTGCTGGTCGCCCAGGATGACGACGCCGATCTCGCGCACGTCGAGGTTGAGGGCCAGGCCCAGCGTGCCGTCCTCGAACCGGAGCAGCTCGTTGGTCATCGCCGAGGGCAGGCCCTCCACGCGGGCGATGCCGTCACCGGTCTCGGCGACGGTGCCGACCTCCTCGCGCGACACGTCGGGCGAGTAGGAGGAGACGTACTCGTCGAGTGCCGTGCGGATCTCGTCCGCGGAGATGGTCAACTCAGCCATTGCCTGCACCTCTACATTCGTTCTCGGTCGTTCCAGTGTCGCCCGGCCGCCCGGCGGCGTGCATCACGAGGGCCCCGCCTACCCGGCCAGCCGGTGCCGGAGGCCCTGCAGCCGGGACAGCACGCTGCCGTCGATGATCTCGTCGTTGACCTTGACCACGAGGCCGCCGAGCAGCTCCGGCTCGACGCCGACCTGCACCGACACCTGCCGGCCGTAGATGCGGGCCAGCGCGGCCGCCAGCCGGGTCTCCTGCTGCTCGGTCAGCGGCGCGGGCGCGGTCACGTAGGCCACGTAGCGCTCGCGGCGGGTCGCGGCCAGCTCGACCAGCTCGGTCACCGCGCGCCCGAGGTGCCGCCCGCGCGGTCCGGTGATGGCCTGCACGAGCAGCGCCCGGGTGGTCGGGTCGACCCGGTCGCCGATCAGCCGCCCGAGCAGCTGGACCCGGTCCTCGTCCGAGCGGGACCGGTCCGCCAGCGCCTGTCCGAGCTGCGGCTCGGCGTCCAGGATCCGGCCGAAGCGGAACAGCTGGTCCTCGACGTCGTCCAGGGTGCCGCCGCGCTCGGCCACGCCCAGCGCGGCCCGGCGGCTGAGCAGCTCGACCGCGTCGACCAGGTCGCGCGGGGAGGACCAGCGCTCCCGGACCAGCGGGCGGAGCAGCTCCAGGGCCCGGGCGTCGAGCTGGTTGCCCAGCACCCGGTCGAGGAGGGCCTGCCGGCGGTCGGGCTCGGCCGAGGAGTCGGACAGCGCCCGGCGCAGCCCGCTCTCCCGGTCGAGCAGGCCGGTGACCTGGGCCAGCTGGTTGGCCAGCGCCGCCAGGTCGGACGGCGGGGACCGGTCGATGACCTGGTCCAGCGCCTCGCCCGCGGCGGCCAGGGACTCCCGGCTGGCCGCGCCGGTGGCAGCCATCACCGGCGACGGCGGGTGCGCCCGCCGCCGCTGCCGTCGTCGCCGTCGCTCCGGGTCGCCCCGGTCGGCCGGTTCTCCGCCGGGGGGTCGGCCACCGGGGTGCCGCTCGGCGACACCTCGCCGGCGTCCCCGGCCGCGCCGCCGGACGAGCCGCCCGCGGAGCCGCCCGCGGAGCCGGAGCCGCCCGCGGCGTCGGCGCCACCGACCGCGGCCGAGCCGGCACCCACGCCGGCCGGCACCGAGTCGGCCATCCCGTCGAGGTCGTCGAGGAACCGGTCGATCGTGCGCTGCCGGGCGCTGTCGTCGGCGAGGGACTCGCCCACGACCCGCTCGGCCAGCGAGGTCGCCAGCGTGCCGATCTCGCCCCGCAGCTCGCGGACGACCTGCTGGCGCTGCACGGTCAGCTGCTCATCGCCGCGGGCGACGATGCGGGCCGACTCCTCCTGCGCGGTGGTGCGCATCTCCTCGATGATCCGCTGGCCCTCGGCCCGGGCGTTGTCCCGGATCTGGGCCGCCTCGGTGCGCGCCTCGGCCAGCTGCTGACGGTATTCACCGAGCAGCCGCTGGGCCTCGGCCTGCGCCTCCTCGGCCCGCTTGATGCCGCCCTCGATCGCGTCCCGGCGGGCCTGGAAGGTCGCCTCCATGCGCGGCCAGACGTACTTCATCAGCACGTAGACCACCACGGCGAAGGTCAGCAGGCCGATGATCAGCTCGCCGCCGTTGGGGATGACCGGGTTGGGCCCGGACTCCTCCACCGGCACGTCGCTCGCGGCGGCTAGGTAGCGCAGCATGGCGGGGTCCCCTCGGGCCGGATCAGGTGATGATGAACGGGACGACGAAGCCCAGGATGGCCAGCGCCTCGGACAGCGCGAACCCGAGGAACAGGTAGGTCCGGGTCAGGCCGGCCGACTCGGGCTGGCGCGCGGTCGCCTGGATGTAGGCGGCGAACACGATGCCGACGCCGATGCCCGGGCCGATGGCCGCGAGGCCATAGCCCATGGTTCCGACGTTGCCGGTGAGTTCTGCGAGAACGGACACTGGTCGATCTCCTCCTTGAGGTCGCGTGAGCCCTCACGCGCACGGGACTGGGTGAGGCCGCGGCCTCAGTGCTCCTCCATGGCGCCCG
>DATINN010000474.1:0-2239 GCA_035474175.1 Mycobacteriales bacterium
CGTCACGATCACCCGTGGCACGGCGGCACCCTAACCGACGAGCCGGGCCAACGTGGCGACGAAGTCGTCGACCTCCGCCTCGGTCGTCGCGAACGACGTCATCCAGCGCACCTCGCCGACGACCTCGTCCCACACGTAGAACGGGTACGCCTCCTGCAGCGGCGCGGTCACCCCGGGCGGCAGGATCGCGAAGACCGCGTTCGCCTCGACCGGGCGGGTGATCGTGACGCCCGGCACGGCCGCGGCCGCCTCGGCCAGCCGGGCCGCGGTGCCGTTGGCCGCGGTCGCCGCCCGCAGCCACAGGTCGTCGGTCAGCAGCGCCACGAACTGGGCCGCCGCATACCGCATCTTGGACGCCAGCTGCATGCCCTGCTTGCGGCGGAACCTGAGGTCCGCGCCCAGGCCGGGCCGCAGCACCACCACCGCCTCCGCGCCCAGGCCGCCGTTCTTGGTGCCGCCGAAGGACAGCACGTCGACGCCGCAGCCGGCGCTGGCCTCGCCCAGCGAGACGCCCAGCCCGGCGGCCGCGTTGGCCAGCCGGGCGCCGTCCATGTGCACGGCCAGCCCGCGGCCGTGGGCCCAGTCGGCCAGCTCCCGGACGGCGGCCAGCGGGTAGCGGGTGCCGAGCTCGGTCGACTGCGTGATCGACAGCGCCTTCGGCTGCACGTGGTGCTCGTCGCCGATGCCCCAGACCAGCCGGTCGGCCGCCGCCACCGACATCCGGCCGTCCACGGTCGCCGCCGGCAGCAGCTTGCAGCCCAGCTGCTGCTCGGGCGCGCCGCACTCGTCGGTGTGGATGTGGGCCGTGTCGGCGCAGACGACCGCCTCGTACGAGCGGGTCAGCGCGCCCAGCGACAGCACGTTGGCGCCGGTGCCGTTGAACACGAGGTGGGCCTCGGCGTCCGGTCCGAAGTGGACCTTGAACAGCCGCCGGGCCTCCTCCGTCCACGGGTCGGCGCCGTAGGACGGGGCGTCGCCGTCGTTGGCCGCGACGATCGCGGCCAGCACGTCCGGGTGCACCGGGGCGTGGTTGTCGCTGCCGAAGGACTTCATGCGCCTGGCCAATCTGCGAAGGACAGTCCGGTGATCCGCTCGTACGCCTCGACGTAGCGGGAGCGGGTCTGCTCGACGATGTCAGCCGGGAGCGGCGGCGGCTCGCCCTGGCGGTCCCAGTGCGCGGACAGCCAGTCCCGCACGAACTGCTTGTCGTAGCTGGGCTGCGACCGTCCCGGCGCCCACCGGTCGGCCGGCCACCAGCGGGACGAGTCGGGCGTCAGCACCTCGTCGCCGAGGGTCAGCACCCCGGCGCCGTCCAGCCCGAACTCGAGCTTGGTGTCGGCGAGCAGGATGCCCCGCCCGGCTGCGATCCCGGCCGCCCGCCCGTACACGGCCAGGGTCAGCTCCCGCAGGGCGGCGGCCCGGTCGGCACCGACGGCCCCGACCACGTCCTGGTACGTCATGGCCTCGTCGTGCGCGCCGACCGGTGCCTTGGTCGTCGGCGTGAAGATCGGCTCCGGCAGCCGGGAGCCGTCCTGCAGGCCCGGCGGGAGGTCCACCCCGGACACCGAACCGCCGGCGCGGTAGGCCGGCACCCCGGAGCCGGCCAGGTAGCCGCGGGCCACGCACTCCACCGGCAGCATCTCCAGCCGGCGCACCAGCATCGCGCGCCCGCGCCATTCGGCCGGGATCGCCGGGTCGTCGACGGAGACCAGGTGGTGCGGCACCAGGTCGGCCAGCCGCTGGAACCACCATGCCGACAGCGCCGTCAGCACCCGCCCCTTGTCCGGTATCGGCGTCGGCAGCACGTGGTCGTACGCGGAGATCCGGTCGCTGGCGACGACGAGCAGGAGGCCGTCGGGCCCGGCGTACAGGTCGCGGACCTTGCCGGCGGCAAGACGCTGCGGGCCGGTCACCCGGGCAGTGTGTCACGGGCCCGGGCCGGGTACGGGAGCCGCCATGGCTGACCAGAGCGACGTGACCAGCAACGCCGAGAAGGACCCCGCGGACTGGACCACCGGCGACGAGCCGATGACCGGACCGCAGCGGTCGTACCTGCACACCCTGGCCCAGGAGGCCAAGGAGGAGGTCCCCGACGACCTGACCAAGGCCCAGGCCTCGGAGCTGATCGACCGGCTCCAGCAGGAGACCGGGCGCGGCGCGTAACGGCGCCCGACCTGGGGCGCTGCCGGCGACCCCTAGCTGAGCGCCGCCAGCCGGTCGAAGACCGGCCCGAGCCGGC
>DATINN010000475.1:0-4397 GCA_035474175.1 Mycobacteriales bacterium
CGTGACCGCTCCGAGTGCCGGCGGGCCGGCCGCAGCCGTGGCGACCGGCGGGCCGGCGACGGAGTCGCTGGGGACGCTCGCCGACCTGCTCCGCGGCGCCGACACCGTGCTGCTCACCGGGTCCCGGGACCCGAACGCGAAGCTGACCGCGATCGTGCTCGCCCGGAGCCCGCGGCCGGACTCGGTCCGGGTGACGGTGAAGGTCCCGACCACGGCGGCGGCGGCGGCCGTCGTGGCCGCCGAGGGCCGGTTGCTGGCCGCGCTCGCGGATCTCGACCTGGGCGCCCTGGCGGCCAGCCTCCCCGCTGTCGTCGGCCACGTCGACGCCGACGGCCTGCCGGCGATGGTCACCACCGGCCTGGCCGGCGTCCCGATGCAGGTCGGCTATCACGGCTGGCGGCACACCGCGCGGCGGTCGCGGGTGGCGGCGGACTTCGCCGCCGCGGGTGGCTGGCTGGCAGCGCTGCAGGCGGCGACGGCCTCCGGCAGCGGGCCGGTGGGCTTCGCCGGAAGCTCGCTGATCCGGATCGAGGACCGGTTCCCGGGCCACCCGGCGCTGGCGGCGGTCCGCCCGGGCCTGTCGGCCGCCGCCGACCGGCTGGAGCGGGTCCGCACCCCGTACACCGTCCTGCACGGCGACTTCTGGGCCGGCAACCTGCTGCTCCGGGCCGGCCGGGTGGCCGGTGTGGTCGACTGGGAGTCCGGCCGGCTCAGCGGTGAGCCGCTCCGGGACGTGGTCCGGTTCGCCCTGTCCTACGCGCTGTACCTGGACCGGCACACGCGCCCGGGTCGCCCGGTGCCGGGACATCCGGGCCTGCGGGCGGACGGGTTCGGGGCCGGGGTCGCGGCCGCGCTCGCTGGCCGCGGCTGGTTCGGCGCGCTGGTCCGCGATTTCGTGACCGGTGCCCTGGTCCGGCTCGGCGCCCCGGCCGGCCTCTGGCGGGACGCGCTGCTCGCCGGTGTGGCCGAGGTGGCGGCCGGGGCCGACCACCGCGACTTCGCGGCCGCCCATCTCCAGCTGCTGGCCGAGCTGGCCGGCCGGCCGCCCGCGCCCGACGCCGTGGACCAGCGGCCATCGGGGACGGTCGCCGGCGCGCGGACCACCCGGCGAGGTGACCGGTGACCGCTCTCGCGCTGCCGCTCGGGTCGGAGGTGGCCGGCCCGCCGCCGGCGAGGTCCCGGCGACGCCGGACCGCCGCCCAGGTCGCGGTCGTCCTGGCCGTCAGCGTGCTGCCGCTGCTCCAGCCGGCCGGTCCCGGCAACACCGGGCTGGCCGACGTGGGCGTCCTCGTCGTCCTGGCGGTGGCGGCGCTGTGGCTGTCCGGCGGGACGCACGTCGTGCGCCTCCCGTACGCCGTGCCGGTGGCGATCAGCGTCGTGGCCGGCGCGCTCGCCGGGCTGGTGGCCGGTGGCGGTGTCCTGGTCCTGGTCCAGGACCTCTTCCTGCTCGGCTGGGCGGTGGCCATCGCCAACCTCGGACGCTCGCCCGAGCTGGTCCGGACGCTCGTCCGCACCTGGGCCCTCAGCGTGACGGTCTGGGCGGCGCTGATGGACGTCGGCGTGCTGGCCCACATCGCGCTGCTGTCCGGGCAGACCGCGCGCGACGGCAGCCGCGCCTCGCTCACCTTCGGTGACCCCAACCTCGCCGCCAACTACTTCCTCTGCGGCCTGCTGGTGCTGCGCGCCTGCCGGACGCCGCGCAGCCCGGGCCGGCGGTTCCTGTGCTGCCTGGTGATCGTCACCGCGATCGTGCTCACCGGGTCGAACGGCGGCATGGTCGCGCTGCTGCTGGCCACCGCGGCCGGCGTGCTGGTCCGGCACGCCCGGCGCGGCCGGCCCGCCCTCGCGGTGGTCCTCGCCTGCGTCCTCGTGGTGACCGGAGGGGTCGCCGCGGCCGGCCTCGACCTGAGCTCGATGGCGGCGAGGGCCCGGCAGTCCGCACCGCTGCTGCGGGACTCGATCGGCCGGGAGGCGGAGAGCGGCGGCAGCCGGAGCACCCTGGTCCGGGAAGGGCTCGGCCTCTGGGGGCACGGGAGCTCGCTGCTGGGCGTCGGACCGGGCGGCACGAAGGACGCGTTGCTCGCGGAGCAGGCCCCGTACGTCAAGGAGGCCCACGACGACTACCTGGCGGCCCTGGTGGAGCGCGGTCTGCTCGGCGGCGTCGCGCTGGTGCTGCTCATCGTGCTGGTCGCGGTCCGGGCCCGGCGCATCGGCCGGCCGGACGCGCTGTCGCCGCAGTTCGCCGAGATCGTCCCGCGCCCGGAGCTGCTCGGGGTCGCCGTCGGCGCGCTGCTGCTGTCCGCGTTCTTCTACGAGGTGCTGCACTTCCGGCACGTGTGGGCGCTGTTCGGCCTCATCGCCGCCATCGAGCTGTGGGGTCGCCGGGGTGAGGCCCGATGACCCACACGCTGCCGGCGAGTCCCGTGGTGGGCCGGCGACCGGGCCTGCGCCGGATGCTGGTCGGCAACGTCGCGGCCCGGCTGGTCGCGCTGGTCGCGCTGGCGCTGGCCACGGTCCTGGTCGCCCGGGTCGGCGGGCCGGCTCTCGTCGGCGCGTTCACCTTGCTGCGGGTGCTGCCCGGCCTGGCCGGTGTCCTCGTGTCGGCCGGGCTCCCCGGCGCCGCCCCGTACTTCCTGGCCGGCAGCGGGCGCGCCGACCCGCGGGTGCGGGCGGCGCTCGGCCTGCTCACCGTCGCCGGCGCGACGGCCGCCGCCGCCGGCTGGCTGGCCCTCACCCCGGTGCTGCACCAGGTGTTCTTCCGGCAGTGGGATCCGGGCCTCACGGTCGCCGCGGCGCTGGCGGTCTTCACCCAGCTGTTCGTGTCCGTGGGGAAGGCCCTGCTGCAGGGGGCCGACGACATGCGCGGGGCCAACGTCGCGATCGGCGCGGAGGAGGTCGCGTTCCTGCCGGCGTACCTGGCCGTGCTCCCGTTCGGGCCGGGCCTGGGCCCGCTGCTGGCCGGGCTGGTCCTCGCCGACGTCGTCGTCGCGGCCGGCATCGCCGTCCGGCTGGCGCGGCGCGGGTTCTTCTCCCGGTGGTCCCGGCCCGGACTCCCGCTGCTGCGGCAGATCACCGCGTACGGGATGCGCGGGCAGCTGGGCGGCATGCTGTCGTTGCTCAACCTCCGGCTGGACGTCGCGATCCTGGGCGCGCTCGCCGGACCCGCCGTCCTCGGGGTCTACGCGGTCGCGAGCAAGTTCGCCGAGCTGCTCCGGCTGCCGGGGCTGGCCGTGACGTACGTGCTCTACCCGGCGTTCGCCGCGCAGGACGCCGCGGCCGCGGCGGCCCGTACCCGCGCCCTGTTCCGCCGGGCCGGCGTGCTGACACTGCTGGCCGCGGTCCCGCTCGCGCTCGCGGCCGGACCGCTGCTGCCGCTGCTCTACGGCCGCGCGTTCCACGGTGCGATCGTCCCGGCCTGGATCCTGCTCGCCGGTCTGGTCGGCGAGGGCATCGCCGGCCTGGTCACCGCGTACCTCTACGGCGTCGGCCGGCCGGGGGTCAACTCGCTGGCGATGGGGGCGGGCGTGCTGGTCACCGTCGTCCTGGACCTCCTGCTCATCCCGCGCCACGGCGCCGTGGGCGCGGCGGTGGCCTCCGCCGTCGCCTACCTGACCACGACCGCGACGCTGGTGTTCGCCTTCCACCAGCTCGCCTCCCGGCGGCGGACCGTACGGGCGCCCGTCGTCGCGCTGGTGGTGGTCCTGCTGGTGTCGCCGCCGATGGCGTTCCTGGCCGGCCGGCACTCGGCCTCGGCCGAACCGGTCGCCGCCGCGACCTCGTCCGCCGCCCGACCGGCTCCCCCGTCCAGGTCCCGGAGCAGGGGACCCTTCCTGGCACCCGTCGCGCCCTATGCCGCCGCGGTCGACGCGGCCCACCGCCGCGGGCTGCGGGTCTGGATAGAGGCCGATCTCCGCAAGCGCTGGCTCGCCGGTCCGGCCTCGTTCGCCGAGGGGGTGGACCGGGTGGCCCAGCTGAGCCGGCGGCCGGGGGTTGTCGGGGTCAAGGTGGTCGACGAGATCGGCTACCAGGACGGGTTGGACAGCCCGGCGAAGGTGGGCGCCTTCCTGCACGCGACCGCGCTCGCGCTGCGGAAGGCCGCACCGGGCCGGGCGATCCTCGTCGACATGGTGGTGCCGGAGCTCGGCTGCATGCCGGACCTGCAGCCGCCGATCCGGTGGGCGACGATCTGCTCGGTCCGCGCCCGCGGCGCCTATCCGCAGCTCGCGCTGCCCGCGGTCGACGGGTACGTCGCCAGTGGCGACGTCGACGTGATCGATCTGAGCAGCTCCATCCTGCCGGCCAAGACGTACGCGGGGTGGGGCACGGACGAGGCCACGGCCCAGCGGCAGGCCTGGCGGGAGGTCCGGCGGCGAGGCTGGGCCGGGCACGTCCGGCTG
>DATINN010000476.1:0-2151 GCA_035474175.1 Mycobacteriales bacterium
TCAACGCCGGCGACGGGACGCACGAGCACCCGACCCAGGCGCTGCTGGACGCGTACACGATGCGGCGGCGGCTGGGCCGGCTGGACGGGCTGCGGGTCGCGATCGTCGGCGACGTGCTGCACAGCCGGGTGGCCCGGTCCAACGTGCTGCTGCTGCACACGCTGGGGGCCGAGGTGACGCTGGTGGCGCCGCCGACGCTGCTGCCGGTCGGGGTCGAGGTCTGGCCCGCGGCCGTCTCCTACGACCTGGACGCCGCGCTGCCCAAGGCCGACGTGGTGATGATGCTGCGGGTGCAGCGGGAGCGGATGGGCCAGGCCTACTTCCCGTCCGAGCGGGAGTACTCCCGGCGTTACGGGCTGGACCGGCAGCGGATGGGCCTGCTGCCCGACGACGCGATCGTCATGCACCCGGGCCCGATGAACCGCGGCATGGAGATCGCGGCCGAGGTCGCCGACGACCCGCGCCGCTCCACGATCGTCGAACAGGTCTCCAACGGGGTCTCGGTCCGCATGGCCGTCCTCTATCTGCTTCTCGGGGGAGCGCAGTGAACTACCTGATCAGAGGGGCCTCTCCGTACGGCGAGGGGCCGCGGGACCTGTTCGTGAAGGACGGCGTGATCGTCGACCGGGTCGGGAACCCGGAGATCGTCGACGCGGCCGGGCTGGTGCTGCTGCCGGGCCTGGTCGACCTGCACACCCACCTGCGCGAGCCCGGGCGGGAGGACGCGGAGACGGTGCAGACCGGCTCCCGCGCGGCCGCGCTCGGCGGCTACACCGTGGTGCACGCGATGGCGAACACCGATCCGGTCGCCGACACCGCCGGCGTGGTCGAGCAGGTCTGGCGGCTGGGCCGGGAGGCCGGGCTGGTCGACGTCCGGCCGGTCGGCGCGGTGACCGTCGGCCTGCGCGGCGAGCGGCTGGCCGAGCTGGGCGCGATGGCCGACTCGGCCGCCCGGGTGCGGATCTTCTCCGACGACGGCAAGGCCGTGCACGACCCGCAGCTGATGCGGCGGGCGCTGGAGTACGTCAAGGCGTTCGACGGGGTGATCGCGCAGCACTCGGAGGAGCCGCGGCTGACCGAGGGCGCGCAGATGAACGAGGGCGTGGTCGCGGCCCGGCTCGGGCTGACCGGCTGGCCGGCCGCGGCCGAGGAGGCGATGATCGCCCGGGACGTGCTGCTGACCGCGCACGTCGGCTCGCGCCTGCACGTCTGCCACGTCTCGACCGCGGGCTCGGTCGACATCCTGCGCTGGGCCAAGGCCAAGGGCACCCGGGTCACGGCCGAGGTGACGCCGCACCACCTGCTGCTCACCGACGAGCTGGCCGAGACCTACGACCCGGTCTACAAGGTCAACCCGCCGCTGCGGACGGCCGAGGACGTGGCCGCGCTGCGGGCCGGCCTGGCCGACGGCACGATCGACGCGGTCGCCACCGACCACGCGCCGCACGCGCTGGAGGACAAGGAGACCGAGTGGGGCGCGGCGAAGCCCGGCATGCTCGGGCTGGAGACGGCGCTGTCGGTGGCCGTCCTGGCCATGGGCCCGGACTGGCGACTGCTGGCCGAGCGGATGTCCGCGACCCCGGCCCGCATCGGCGGGCTCACCCCGCCCTCGCTGGCCGAGGGCTCGCCCGCGTCCTTCACGCTGGTCGACCCGGCCGGCCGCTGGGTCCCGGAGCAGACCGCGTCCCGCAGCCGCAACAACCCGTACGCGGGGCGCGAGCTGCCGGCCCGGGTGGTGGCGACCTTCCTGCGCGGCGAGCCCACCGTCCTCGACGGGAAGGCGGTCCGGTGAGCCGACGAGGGAGTGAGCATCGCAGGGCCCCCGCACGGTGGTCCGCCCCACGGTGGCCCGAGGAGCGGAGCGACCGACGAGGCGAACGGAGGGCAGCACGGTGACGGCAGCGCTGCTGGTGCTGGAGGACGGGCGGACGTTCCGGGGCGAGGCGTACGGGGCGGTGGGGGAGACCGTCGGCGAGGCCGTCTTCGCGACCGGGATGACCGGCTACCAGGAGACGCTGACCGACCCGTCGTACCACCGGCAGGTCGTGGTGATGACCGCGCCGCAGATCGGCAACACCGGCGTCAACGACGAGGACGCCGAGTCCGGCCGGGTCCAGGTCGCCGGTTACGTGGTGCGCGACCCGGCCCGGA
>DATINN010000477.1:0-11438 GCA_035474175.1 Mycobacteriales bacterium
CGCCAGCCTAGGCCCCGGTGCCGACCAGAAAGCCCGGCACCGACCGGAGGGGCCGGTGCCGACCCCAGGGCCCGGTGCCTGCCCTCGTGGGGCGAAGGACAGGCACCGAGCCGGGGAAGGAGGGAGGGCCTTCCCCAGGGAGGTTGGCCCTACGGGGCGATGGTCCAGCCGAACATCATGGCGTGGTCCTCGTGGGCCAGGTTGTGGCAGTGCGCCACGTACGGGCCGACGAAGTCCCGGAAGCCGCGGTAGATGATCACGGACTCGCTCGGGTCGAGCGCGATCAGGTCCTCCCGGGACTTGTCGTCCGGGTGGGCCGCGTCGGGCGTCACGCTGACGTCCTTGTTGTTCCGCATGACCGTGCGGTGCTCTTCCATGTGCAGGTGGAAGGGGTGCACCCAGCCGCCCCCGCCGTTGCGGATCTCCCACAGGTTGAAGGAGTTCTTCTTCTGGATCGCCTTGCTGGTGTGACCGGCCTTGTTCTTCAGGCTGGTCAGCTCGACCGTGGGGTCGAACGGCTTGCCGTTGATCAACCACTCGATCTCACCGCCGGCGCTGCCCCGCTGGACCTCGAAGATGAGCCGGTCGTCCAGCAGCGTCTGCCAGTTGGCCGGCAGCGGGGGCAGGTCCCGCAGCGCGGCCGGGATGACGCTGGCGTCGGGGGCGTCGTCGCCGATCTCGATGCGCATCATCGGGATCTTGTACTTCGGGTCGGGCAGGAAGCGCGACGAGTTCGACCACATGCGGCCATCGGGCATCCGCATGACGTCGGTCAGGTAGATGACGTCGCCCTTCTTGGTGGGCGAGCCGTCCTGGTACTTGGTGAAGTCGACGATGTGCTCGCGCCGCTTCGCCGGCCACAGCTCGAAGCTGTCCCGCACGATCGGCACCGGCAGCAGCCCGCCGTCGTCCGCGATCTCCGTCCACTTCATGCACTGCTGGCCGTCCTCGATCCGCCACTGACCCTGCAGGTCGCCGTCCGTGGCGTAGCCGAGGGACTGGGCCGTCTTCGGGCCCGCGGTCGTGGTCATGAGCTTGAGCTCGTAGATCCGCGAGATCGAGGCGTCCAGGAAGCGGAAGCGGTACTTGCGCCGCTTCACCGTGAGCGTCGGGAACGCGGTGCCGTTGATCGTGAAGATGTCGCCGACGAAGCCGTGGTTGGGGAAGTGCTTGAAGAACGTCTTGCCCCACCACTCCTTGTGCGTCCGCGGGTTCCCGGCGGCCGGGAACTCACCCGCGGTGTCGTGCACGTCCTTGTGGATCGTCGTGCCGTCGTCGAGCCGGCAGTCGTACAGGGCCAGCGGGATGTCGTAGTCGACGTCGAAGGAGCCGTCGGCGTGGTTGGTGCGGACGCCGGGCAGGTGCAGCCCGGTCGACTCGTCGCCGTCGTCCATACCATTCTTGGGATCGTAGAGCGGGTAGAGCCCGACCATTCCCTTGTAGACGTTGGACCCGGTCTGGTCCATCCGGTGGTCGTGGAACCAGAAGAACGACTGCTTCTCCCGGTCGTCATTCCCGGCCGGCCAGTTCAGGTACAGGTTGTCCACAAAGGACTTGACCGGGTAACCCTGGGCCTTCGGGCCGAACAGCATCGAGTAGTGCGGGTTGCCGTCCGACTCCGGCGCGGTGTGCCCGTTGTGCAGGTGGGTCAGGAACGAGAAGTCCGAGGACCCGAAGTCCTGCCGGTCGAGGTTGAGCGGGTTCTCGTCCAGGTGGTTCTCGAAGCGCACCAGGCAGGGCTTGCCGTACTCGGCGTTGATCCGCGGCCCCGGGAACGTCCCGTTGAAACCGTAGATCGTCGAGGGCGGCAGCGTCCGCACGGTGCCCGCCGGGTAGGTGTTGCCGGCCGCGTCGAAGGACTGCACGGTCTGGCCCAGCGCGTTGATGGGCATCACCTGCGAGGTGGTGAACGAGTGCTGCCGGACGAGCAGGTCGAACTTGTAGACGATCGGGTCCGGGAACCCGATCGCGCTCGGCCACAGCTGGTGCGTCTCGTTGCGGAACGAGTTCTGCTGGCCGACACCCGGTCCGGGCGGCAGCGGCAACGCCGCCACCTCGGCCGGGGTCAGCGGCGTGGCCGCCGGTGGGATCACCAGCGGGTCGTTGAACGGGTTCAGGATCAGCGGGGACACCGGGAACGCCTCGATGTAGATGGCGTCGGCGAGCGCGATCGAGGCGGCGCCGAACACGCCGTCCGGGTTCGCGAGGCCGCGCATCTGCAACGAGGGCTGCATGAGCACCTTGCCGGCACCCAGGCCGACCGCGGCCGCCCCCACCGCGCCCACCCTCAGGACGTTTCGCCGGGAGATACCGTCACTTCCGGTCTCCAGGCTTTCGTCCATGACTTCGGTCATCAGACCAACCTCCAGTTGGATCGAGCGATCAAACCGCGCCCGGCGCCGTGTCGTGCGCGTGCAATCCGCCGGTCCTCCGCAGTCACTCCGGGTTCTCCCAATCCCTCATGCGGTGGTCAGCGATCCGACTGACGCGTTTCAATTCCTGCGGCGGCACTCAACAAGTTCCGCAGTCACGGCGACGCGTCGTCTGTAGGGACGCCGCTGGTCGCGGCGGCCGAACATGCCGTTCCGGGCACTGGCTGGCAGGCTCGTCGTGGCGAGAATGAGTCTGCGCTGGAGGCAAACCCGCCACTACCCCCGTACGGTCCATGAGAAGGCGCCCAAAATTGGGGGTCCTCGTACGACCGACGGGCGGCATACGACCGTTCGGCCGAAGAAGGGCCCCCGCGGATTGGGGATCTCCGGTTGACGTGTTCAGGCCAGGTCGGCGACTGCTGGCCGGAACTGCCCGGAACGGGGTGACGCTGTCTCTCAACTGGTGGCCGGAAGATAGCAAAGGAAAGATGAGGGATCCAGGGGTCCGCACCGGACGGCTCTGGACCGAGTTGCTGGTCTGGCAATGTTTCTTGCCACCAGAGCCGGGGCGGGTCCAGGGTCGGTGCCATGACGTACGACGTGGTGGTGATCGGTGGCGGCGCGGCCGGACTGAGCGGGGCCCTGGCTCTGGCCCGGGCCCGCCGGTCGGTGCTGGTGGTGGACGCGGGCGCGCCCCGCAACGCCCCGGCCGGGCACGTGCACAACTACCTGGGCCGGGAGGGCGCGCCGCCGGGCGAGCTGCTCGCGACCGGCCGGGCCGAGGTGAGCGGGTACGGCGGGGAGATCGTGTCCGGGACGGTGACCGGCCTGCGCCGGCACGGGGAGGACGGGTTCGAGGTCGAGCTGTCCGGTCAGGTGGTGCGGGCCCGGCGGCTGCTGCTGGCGACCGGGCTCGTGGACGAGCTGCCGCCGGTGCCGGGGGTGGCTGAGCGGTGGGGCCGGACCGTGCTGCACTGCCCGTACTGCCACGGCTGGGAGGTGCGGGACCAGGCCATCGGGATCCTCGGCACCGGGCCGCTGGCCGTGCACGCGGCGCTGCTGTGGCGGCAGTGGTCGGCCGAGGTGACCCTGTTCCGGCACACCGCGCCCGAGCCGACGGCGGAGGAACGGGCGCGGCTGGACGCCCGCGGCATCGTCGTGGAGACGGCGCCGGTGGCCGCCGTGGAGGGCGGCGCGGACGTCCGGCTGGCGGACGGGCGGCTGGTGCCGCGGCAGGCGCTGGTGGTGACGCCCGCGTTCCACGCCCGCACCGAGCTGGTCGCCGGGCTCGGCCTGAGCCCCGTCCCGATGGAGCTGGCCGGGACGGTGCTCGGGACGCACCTGGCCGCCGGGCCGGCCGGCAGCACCGACGTGCCCGGCCTGTACGTGGCCGGCAACGTCGCGGACCCCCGGGGGCAGGTGCTGGGGTCGGCGGCGGCCGGGCTGCTGGCCGGCGCGGCCATCAACGGCGACCTGATCGAGGAGGACACCCGGCGCGCCGTCGCCGGGACCGTGCTGGAGGGAGCGCGATGACGACCTGGACGGAACCGCCGGCCTGGGAGGAGCGGTACGGCGGGACGACCGCGGTCTGGAGCGGTCATCCCAACCGCTGGCTGGTGCACGAGGCCTCCGGGCTGGCTCCCGGTACGGCGCTGGACGCCGGCTGCGGGGAGGGCGGGGACGCGCTGTGGCTGGCCGCGCACGGCTGGCGGGTGACGGCGGTGGACTTCGCCGCGGCCGGGCTGGCGCGGGCGGCCGCGGCCGACCCGGACGGTCAGGTCCAGTGGGTACGGGCGGACCTGCGGTCCTGGATCCCGCCCGCGTCGTACGACCTGGTGTCGGTGCAGTTCCTGCACCCGGCCGCGGACGTGCGGGCCGCGGTGCTCGCGCGGCTGGCGGCGGCGGTGGCGCCCGGCGGCACGCTGCTCGTGGTCGGGCACAACGTGGCGGGGATGGGCGGGCACCACCCGGACGGGATGTACCCGGGCGCGGCCGAGCTGGCCGCGGAGCTCGACCCGGCCGGATGGGAGATCGTGGCGGAGGACCGGCAGCGGCCCGCGACCGGTCACGAGACCGACCACGGCACCACCCTCACCGACGCGGTCCTCGTCGCCCGCCGTCGCTGAGACGGCGACAGGGCCGGTCCCCGTGCGGAGACCGGCCCTGTCGACGAACTGCTAGTCGCCGAGCCGCTCGCCGGTCTCGGGGTGGAACGCGTGCTCGTTGCCGGGCGGGACGATCAGCGTGATCGTGTCGCCCATGTGCGGCACGTGCTTGCCGTCGACCCGGACCACGAACTGCTCCTCGCCCGACTCCAGCTGCGAGGTGCCGTAGATGTAGGCGTCGGCGCCGAGCTCCTCGGCGATGTCGACCCGCAGCTGCAGGCCCTCCTGGCCGTCGGTCGCGACCTGGAACGCCTCCGGCCGGATGCCCAGCGTCACCGAGGACAGCCCGGACGCCGCGGCCGAGCGCAGCGGCACGCTGAGCCCGCCGAGCTTGGCCTCACCGTCGACCACCGCGGCGGTCTTCAGGTTCATGGCCGGCGAGCCGATGAAGCCGGCCACGAAGGCGTTGCCGGGCTTGTCGTAGAGGTTGCGGGGCGTGTCGGCCTGCTGCAGCAGCCCGTCCTTGAGCACCGCGACCCGGTGGCCCATCGTCATGGCCTCGACCTGGTCGTGGGTCACGTAGATGGTGGTCGTGCCCAGCCGGGCCTGCAGGGCCGCGATGTTGGCGCGCGTCTCCACCCGCAGCTTCGCGTCCAAGTTGGACAGTGGCTCGTCCATGAGGAACACGGCGGGCGACCGGACGATGGCGCGGCCCATGGCGACGCGCTGCCGCTGACCACCGGACAGCGCCTTCGGCTTGCGGTCCAGGAACCGCTCCAGGTCCAGCAGCTTGGCCGCCTGCAGCACCTGCGCGTCGCGCTCGGTCTTGTTGACGCCCTTGAGCTTCAGCGCGAAGCCCATGTTTTCCGCCACGGTCATGTGCGGGTAGAGCGCATAGTTCTGGAACACCATGGCGATGTCCCGGTCCTTCGGCGGCCGGTTGGACACGTCCTTGCCGCCGATCCGGATCTCACCCTGGTCGACGTCCTCGAGCCCGGCGAGCATCCGCAGCGCGGTCGACTTGCCGGAGCCGGACGGGCCGACCAGCACCATGAACTCGCCGTCCTCGACGTCGAGATCCAGCTTGTTCACCGCCGGCACGGGGTTGCCCGGATAGATCCGCGATGCTCCGACGTACTGGACTTCTGCCATGACGTTGCCTCTCTGTCCGGGACCTGCCCGACGCGCGCCGCGGCGGTCGGAAACCTCGCGTTCACCCTAGGTCCTTGAACAACCCGTGACCAGGGTCACGGACAGTACGTTCCGGGCGTACCGGGCGCGGTCTTGCAAAAGCTTGCTGGAATCGTGCAAAGTGACCAGCAGGCGCAGGTCAGGAGGGCAAGGGTGCCGGGACTGGCGGAGATCGCCGAGGCCGCGGGGGTCAGCATCTCGACGGTCAGCCGGGTGCTCAACCGGCGCGCCGGCGTCAACGAGGAGACCCGCCGCCGGGTGCTGCGGGTGCTGGCCGAGAAGCCGTACAGCCCGCGCGGGCTGGGCGCGCTGCAGCGCACCGGCGTGCTCGGGCTGCTGATCCCGGAGCTGTCCAACCCGGTCTTCCCGGCCTTCGCGGAGGCGCTGGAGACGCGGGCGGCCGGCCGCGGCTACTCCACCGTGCTGTGCAACACCCGGTCGGCCTCCATCCGGGAGGAGGAGTACGTCCGGATGCTGCTGGCCCGCGGCGTCGAGGGGATGGTGTTCGTCTCCCCCGAGGCGACCGACGTGCGGGCCTCGCACGACCACTACCGGCAGCTGAAGGACGAGGGCGTGCACATGGTCTTCGTCAACGGCGGGATGCCGTCGCTGGAGGTGCCGGACGTCGGGGTGGACGAGCAGGCCGCCGGCTACCTCGCCACCCGGCACCTGGTCGAGCTCGGGCACCGGCAGATCGGGTTCGTCAGCGGGCCGACCCGGTCGATGCCGTCGCGGCTGAAGGCCGCGGGCTGGGCGGTGGCGCTGGAGGAGGCCGGGCTGCGGCACGACCCCGAGCTGGTCGTGCACGCGCCCTACGGGCCCGCGGGCGGGGCGGCGGCGATGGGGCGGCTGCTCGACGCGGTCCGGCCGACCGCGGTGATCTGCTCCTCGGACCTGATGGCGCTGGGGGCGATCAGCGAGGCGCGGCGGCGGGGACTGGAGGTGCCGCGGGACCTGTCGGTGGTCGGGTTCGACGACATCCCGCACGCGGCGTACTGCACGCCGGCGCTGACGACGCTGGCGCAGCCGATCGCGGAGATCGCGCGGGCCGCGGTGGACGGGCTGCTGGCCGACATGGAGAGCGAGCCGGGCGCGCGCGTCGGGCACGGGCGGGTGTTCCGGCCCCAGCTGGTGGTGCGGGACTCGACGGCGCCGCCGACCTTCTAGGCGGTACGGCGGCGGCGGGCGACCTCGGCCAGGGTGACCGCGGCGGCGATGCCGGCGTTGAGGGACTCGGTCATCCCCGCCATCGGGATGGAGACGCGCAGGTCGCAGGTCTCGCCGACCAGGCGGGACAGCCCGCGGCCCTCGGAGCCGACCACCACCAGCAGCGGGTCGACCGCGGCGTCGAGGTCGTCGAGCGCGATGTCGCCGTCGGCGTCGAGGCCGACCACGAACAGGCCCGCCTGCTGGGCCGACTTCAGCGACCGGACCAGGTTCGTCACCCGCGCCACCGGCAGCCGGGCCGCCGCGCCGGCGCTCGTCCGCCATGCGGTCGCCGTCATCGGCGTGGCCCGCCGCTCCGGCACGATCACCCCGTGCGCGCCGAACGCGGCCGCCGACCGGACCACCGCGCCCAGGTTGCGCGGGTCCGTCACCCCGTCCAGCGCGACCAGCAGCGCCGGGTCCGGGCCCTGGGTCGCCCGGGCCAGCACGTCGTCGAGCTCCGCGTACCGGTACGGCGGGACCTGCAGGCCGATCCCCTGGTGCAGGATGCCGCCGGTCATCTTGTCCAGCTCCGACCGGCTGACCTCCAGCACCGGGATGCCCCGGTCGGCGGCCCGCTGCACCGACTCGGTGACCCGCTCGTCCTGGTCCAGCCCGAGCGCGACATACATCGCGGTGGTCGGGATCTCGGCCCGCAGCGCCTCGACCACCGGGTTGCGGCCGACGAGCAGCTCCGGGCTCTCGCCCTTGGCCCGGGGCGAGCGGCGAGCCGCGTTCTTCGCGGCGGCCGCGGCCGCGCGCGCCTTCGGGTGACCCTTGCGGGCCTCCGCGGGCGGCGTCGGGCCGCGGCCCTCGAGCCCGCGCCGGCGCTGCCCGCCGGAGCCGACGATCGCGCCCTTCTTGCTGGCCCCGGTCCGCCGGGCACCACGTCGTTGCGAGTTGCCGGCCATCAGCTCTCCAAGGTCCAGCGCGGGCCGGCGGGGGTGTCCTCGACGGCGATCCCGGCGGCGGTGAGGCGGCCGCGGATGTCGTCGGCGGCGGCGTAGTCCTTGCGGGCGCGGGCCTCCTGGCGCTGCTCCAGCGCCACGCCGACCAGCGCGTCCACCACGGCGGTGAGGTCGACCCGGCGCTCGTCCCGCCACGGCGCCGAGAGCGGGTCGACGCCGAGCACGCCGAGCATCGCCCGCAGCTGCCCGTACCGCTCGGCCACGATCGCCTTGTCCCCGGCCGCCAGCGCCGCGTTGCCCTCCCGGACGGCGCCGTGCACGATCGCGAGCGCCTGCGGGACCGCGAGGTCGTCGTCCATCGCCGCCGCGAAGTCGGCCGGCACGGTCCAGCCTGAAGGCCGGCCGGTCGACGTCTGCGCGGCCGGGTCCTCCCCGACCAGCTCGACGGCGCGGGTGAGGAACCCCTCGATGCGGCGGAAGGCCGACGCGGCCTCGTCCACGGCCGCTTCCGAGTAGTCCATCGTGGACCGGTAGTGGGCCGAGGTCAGGTAGTAGCGCAGCTCCACCGGGCGCCAGCGCCGCAGCAGGTCCACCACCAGCAGCGAGTTGCCCAGCGACTTGGACATCTTCTCGCCGCCGAGGGTCAGCAGCCCGTTGTGGAACCAGTAGCGCGCGAAGCCGTCGCCGACCGCGGTCGACTGGGCCAGCTCGTTTTCATGGTGCGGGAAGACCAGGTCGAGGCCGCCGCCGTGCACGTCGAAGGTGGGGCCGAGGTATTTGGTCGACATCGCCGAGCACTCCAGGTGCCAGCCCGGCCGGCCCGGACCCCACGGCGTCTCCCAAGCCGGCTCGCCCGGCTTCACGCCCTTCCAGAGCGCGAAGTCGACCGGGTCGCGCTTGGCCCCGGTCGGCTCGCCCTGCTGCATCGCGGCCACCTGCTGCCCGGACAGCCGCCCGTAGTCCGGCCAGGTGCGGACGGCGAAGTAGACGTCGCCGCCGGCCGCGTACGCATGGCCGGCGTCGATCAACCGTCGCATGAGGACGATCATCTCCGGCACGTGCCCGGTGGCCCGGGGCTCGATGGTCGGCGGCGCGACGCCGAGCGCGTCGTACGCGGCGGTGAAGGCGCGCTCGTTGCGGTAGGCGACCTGCCACCAGGGCACGCCCTCGCCCGCGCCGACGGCGAGGATCTTGTCGTCGATGTCGGTGACGTTGCGGGCCATCGTCACGGTCAGGCCGGAGTGCTCCAGCCAGCGGGTGAGCACGTCGACGGCCAGGGCGGAGCGCAGGTGGCCGATGTGCGGCGGCCCCTGCACGGTGGCGCCGCAGTAGTACACGGAGGCCTCGCCGGGGGTCAGCGGGACGAACTCCCGCACCGTCCGGGTGCCTGTGTCATACAGCGCCACGCTCACCCGTACGAGGATACGGGGAGTCAGCAGCGGAATTGGACACGGAGGCGCCATGCCCGGCAGGCACGCGTACGCGGTCGAGGTGGAGTGGACCGGGAACACCGGGGCCGGCACGGCGGACTACCGGTCCTACCGCCGGACCTGCGTGGTCCGGGCGGACGGGAAGCCGGAGCTGGCCGGCTCGGCCGACCCGCACTTCCGGGGCGACGCCGACCGCTGGAACCCGGAGGAACTGCTGGTGGCGGCGCTGTCCCAGTGCCACCTGCTGTCGTTCCTGCACGCGGCCGCGGCCGCCGGGGTGGTCGTGGTGTCCTACGCCGACGCGGCGACCGGGTCGATGCAGACCGCGGGCAACGGCGGCCGGATGACCGAGGTGGTGCTGCACCCGGTCGTCACGGTCGCGACGCCGTCGATGGTCGACCGGGTCGCGGCCCTGCACGAGACCGCGCACCGGGACTGCTTCATCGCGGCCTCGGTCAACTTCCCGGTCCGGCACGAGCCGGTCACCCGAGCAGGCGCTGCACCGTCGCCAGGGTGACGATGCCGGAGGACACCGCGAACTCGACCAGCTGCTCCTTGCGGCCGCCGCGGCGGGGGGCGCCGGAGCGCTCCCGGGCCAGCGCCTGCTGCTGCTCGGCGGTGCTGGCGTTGCGGGCCCGGACCGCCGACCACGGCCGCTCCCCCACCGGCAGCTTGGCCCGGACGTCGTCCAGCCGGCGGTCGACCCAGTCGGCGGTGCGGCGCTCCGGGATCACGCCACGCTCGTGCAGGCGGTCGGCGACCTGCTGGCTGGTCGGGATCCACGGGCTGTCGGGATGGCGCAGGGTCGGCTCGCACAGCGCGACCAGGCAGGCGAAGTAGGCCGTGCCCTCCAGCAGGGACCAGGCCGGGCGGGTGCGCTCGGCGGTGGCCTCGTCGGCCCCGCTGACGTCGCCGGGGCGGACGGCCCCGGCCACCTCGACCTCCAGGGCGTCGTCGGTGCCGGCGAAGCCGACCCGGACCCGCCCGTCGGTGATCAGGTGGGCCTGCCCGGGGCGGACCGTGTGCCGGACCGCCGCCTCGTCCACGAACAGCGGGTTGGACCCGGTGTTGGTGAGCAGCACGCCGAACGGGGTGACGTCGAGGGTGCCGGCCTTCCGGCTCACCCGGGGGCTGTCGCTGACGGTCAGGTCGGCGGCCGGCCGCGGCGCCGACCGTCCGAACGAGACGGACTCGCCCGGGCCGAGCGGCCGCTCCGGGCGGCCGGGACGGACGACCCGGGCCCGGACCAGCCCGTCGGGCAGCACCGTCACGAGCCCACGCCGTGGAGCTGGTCGAGGAAGAACACCACCCGGTTCACGAGCCGGTCCGGGGTGGTGTTCAGCAGCGCGGACAGCCCGACGACGGCGACGACGGAGAGCGTCAGCAGCACGGCCAGCAGGGCGATCAGGCGCCGGATCATCCGCCGGGTGCGCCGGAAGAGCTTGCGGGGGGCCGGTCTCGGGGCCGGTGCCGGCGCGGGGTCCGGTGTGGACGGTGGCGGGGTGCCGCGCCACCAGGCCCGGTCCCGGTCCCTTTCCCGGTCCGATGTGGACGGTGCCGGCGCCGGTGTTGCGGGCGCGGGCGCCGTCGCGGGGGCCAGGACCAGCGTCGGCTCCCGGCGGGCCGGGGCCAGCACCGCGGTCCGCTCCCGCTCGGCCACCGGCGGGCGGCGCAAGCCGGCCTCGCGCTCCAGCCGGTCGAGCCGGCGGGCCAGCACTTCGTGGTCGCGGCGCAGCCGGTCGCGGTCGGCGACGGCGTCGTCCCGGGAGCGGGCGATGCGGTCGCGGTCGGCGGCGAGCTGGTCCCGCTGCGCCGACATGGTCGCGGTCAGCTGCCGGGTGCGCTCCCACTCCGCCCTCGGCACGACGTGGGTGGCGGCCGGATCGATCGTCGTCGTGCTGCCGTTGCCGTTGGCGGCGAGCGTGCGGCCGGCGCCGTTCGGTCCGGACCGGTTGGGGGGGCCGTTCGGTCCGGACCCGTGCGGGGCCGGGCCGGTGCCGTTCGGTCCGGGGGCGCCAGGTGCAGCGGGGTTGGCGGTCAGGGCGGGCAGCACGTCGTCGGTCAGGTGCAGCAGCGCGGCCGGGAGCACGCCGGCCGCCGGGACGAGCTCGCCGCAGACCCGCCCGCCGGGGCGGTCGAGGGTCAGCGCGAGCAGCGGACCACCGGCCGCCGGGTCGAGGTCGACCAGCGCGGCCAGCCGGGGCGACCCGGCCGGCCACGGCGCCC
>DATINN010000478.1:0-5086 GCA_035474175.1 Mycobacteriales bacterium
CGGCCCGGGTCGCGGTCGCGGTCAGCGCGCCGGCCAGCTCGCCGCTGGCGAACGCGTCCCGGTAGGACCGCAGCGACAGGCCGCCGCCGGTCCACCAGCCGTGCACCGCGGCGGTGGCCGGGGCCCGCAGCGAGGTCGCGACCAGCACCACGAACGGCACCAGCCACAGCGCCAGCGCCAGCGCGCCGACCCCGCGCAGCGTCCACCGCCACCCCCACCGCCGCGGCGGCGGCGGGTCCGGGTCACCCGGCTCGGGCGCGGCCAGCGACCGCCGCGACGACCCGCCGGCCGCGGCCAGCAGCGCCGCCGCGGCCAGGAAGAGGGTGAGCACCACGACCAGCGCGGCCCGCTGCCCCTCGGCCAGGTCGCTCTCCCGGCGCAGCCACTGCAGCCCGACCACGTCCGCGGTCTCCTGCACCGAGCCCGGCACGGCCACCAGCACCAGGTCGAAGATCCGGGCCGCGGCGACCAGCAGGGTCAGCAGCACGGTCGCCAGCACCGGCCGCAGCGCCGGCAGCAGCACCTTGCGCAGCCGCCCGTACGGCCCGACGCCGGCGGCCCGGGCCATCCGCAGCCGGTCGGCCGGCACCGCCCGCAGCCCGGCCGCGAACACCACCACGGCCAGCCCGATCCAGGACCAGGCGAAGGCGGAGCCGAGCACGACCGCGATGAACCCGGGCCCGAGCAGGTTGGGCCGGGCCGCCCCGGGCAGCGCGCCGATCAGCGCGGCCACCGTGCCCCGGTCCGGGTCGGGGTCGAACAGCAGCCGGAACGCCGCCCCGGCCACGAACGCCGACACCGCCGTGGGCGCGGCCAGCACCGCCAGCAGCAGCGTCCGGGACCCGCCGGCGCGCCGGGCCAGCTCGGCCAGCCCCAGCCCGGCCACACCGACGACCAGCGCGAACAGCACCCACCAGACGCTGTTGGCGGTGGCCCGGGCGACCCGGTCGTCGGCGAACACGCCGTATTCGGCCAGCCCGGCGAAGCGCCCGTCCCGGCGCAGGCTGCGCGCCACCGTCCAGCCCAGCGGCACCACCAGCACGGCCAGCACCGCGAGCACCGCCGGCAGCGGCGCGAGCAGGGCCCAGCGCGGCAGCGCGGCCCGGCCGGCCACCCTGGGCCGGGTGTCCTCCCGGGTCGGGATCTCGTACAGGGCGCTGTCAGTCACGAGCCACCCCGGCCGCCGCGACCAGCGCCGCCACCGTCTCCTCGACCGCCGGCTCCGGGTCGCCGCCGCGCCCGAGCTCGGCCAGGAACCGCTGCAGCAGCCGCCACAGCCCGCGCCCGTCGCCGCCGGACAGCCCGCCCCGCAGCCGGTCGGACAGGTCGAAGCCGAAGCCGTCCGGCCCGCCGGAGCGGACGTCGTTCAGCAGCGTGTCCCGGTACTGTGCCGGGTAGCCGGTCACGTCCGTCCGCAGCGAGACGAACCCGCCGTACGCGGCCCAGCCCGCGGCCGCCTCCGGCAGCGCCAGCCACTCCACCAGCTCGCGGCCGCCCGGGCCGGCCCCGGCCAGCAGCACGGCCATGTCCCCGGCCACCACGACCGGCGCCACCCCGCCGGGCGGCGCCGGCACCGGGAACCAGTCCACCGGCGGCGCCTGCGGGGCCAGCCGGGTCACCACCGGCAGCACGAAGTCGGCCCCGAGCACCATCGCGGCCCGGCCCCGGGCGGCCACGTCCAGCACCGAGTCCTCGAACTGGGTCAGCAGCGCCCGGTCCGGCCCGCCCGGCAGCGTGCCGGCCGGCGCCCACACCTCGGCCAGCAGCTCCAGCGCCCGGCTGACCGAGGACCGGTCCCAGGAGTCGTCGCCCCGGGCCAGCCCCTCGTACGTGACCCGGTCCAGGCCCCACAGCACGTTCTCGAACCAGTCGGTGAGGACCCAGCCGTCGGCCGCGCCGATCGACAGCGGCGCGATGCCGGCCCGTAGGCAGCGTTCCCGAAGCTCCTGCCACTGCCCCCAGTCCGACGGCGGCTCCCGGACGCCCAGGCGCGCGAAGACGTCCGGCCGATACCAGACCAGCGACTTGTGCGCGGTCTTGTACCAGACCCCGCGGGCGGTGCCGCCCGGGCTGGCCAGCGCCCGCCAGTCCGCGGAGACCCGGCCGCCCGGGGTCAGGTCGGGCACGGTCGCGAGCCCGGTCAGGTCCTCCTCGACCAGCCCCGGCCGGGGCAGCATGGCCACGTCCGGGGCGATGCCGCGGGCGACCCGGCCGGCCAGCAGGGTGGCCACGTCGTCGCCGAGCGAGACCACCGACACGTCCCAGCGGCGGGCGGCGGTGAACCGGCGCAGCTCCTTGCGGAACTGGGCCAGCTCGTCGCCGCTCCAGGCCACCCCGACCCGCACGGTCCCGCGCGAGCGGTCCCCGCAGGCCGCCAGCACCGGCAGCGCCAACCCCGCGGCCAGCACGCTCCGCCTCGGCACGCCCACAGCGGCACCGCCGCCCGGCCCCGCTCCGGGCCGGACCGGGCGGCGCCCGCTCGGTCGTCGGGTCACAGCGACACCGCCACCCACTCCCGCTCCGGCAGCGACCGCACGCGGGCGAGGTCGTCGGTGATGACCAGGACGGCGACCCGCTCGGCCGCGGCGGCGACCGCCGGACCGCACGGCGGCATCCCGGTCCGGTCCTCCAGCACGACCACGGCCGGGTCGCCGGCCAGCGCCCGCGCCATCCCGGCCCGCAGCTGCTGGGCCGCCGAGAGCCGGTCCGGGTGCAGCTCCAGCGCGCCCTCGACCTGCAGCAGCCGGGCCGCGTGCTCGACCCGGGCCCGCAGGTCGACCGCGGAGTGCGCGCGCAGGCCGAGGCCCAGGTTGGCGGCCACGGTCAGGTCCGGCAGCAGCGCTCCCCCGGGCGGCACGAGCGCCACCCGGCCGTCGCTGTCCACCGACCCGTCCGCGGCGGCGGCCAGCCCGGCCAGCACGTCGGCCAGCGACCGGGCCACCAGCGGGTCGGCCGCCCGGACCGTGCCGACCTCCCGCGGCCCGACCTCGACCGGGTCCGGCGCCAGCCCGTAACGGCGGCGGCCGGTGCCCCGGGGGTAAGCCCACCAGGTCAGTCCACGTGCGGACAGACCGGGCACCAGACACTCTCCAGACCGAGGGCCTCCCAGCCTAGGACATTACGACCGGAACGAGTCGCCGACCTCGGCGAACGCCGCGTGCAGCGCGTCCCGCCACGGCCGCGGCGCCGGCAGCCCGGCCGCGGTCCAGGCCGCCGGCGACAGCACCGAGTAGGCCGGGCGCGGGGCCGGCCGCGGGAACCTGTCCGTGGTCGTCGGCCGGACCCGCTCCGGGTCGGCGCCGATCTCCTCGAACACCGCCCGGGCCAGCCCGTACCAGGTCGTCTCGCCGGCGTTGGTGCAGTGGTAGATCCCGGGCGCGGGCCGGGCCGCGGCCAGCGCCAGCAACCCGGTGGCCAGGTCGCGGGACCAGGTCGGCGAGCCGCGCTGGTCGTCGACCACGTCCAGGGTGTCCTTGATCCCGGCCAGCCGCACCATGGTCCGGACGAAGTTCGGCCCGGACTCGCCGTACACCCAGGCCGTGCGGACCACCCAGGACCGCTCCGGCAGCAGCTCTAGGACCGCCCGCTCCCCGGCCAGCTTCGTCCGCCCGTACGCGGAGGTCGGCCCGGTCGGCGCGGACACCTCGTAGGGCGCGGACGCGGTGCCGTCGAAGACGTAGTCGGTCGAGACGTGCACCAGCCCGGCGTCGTGCCGGGCGCAGACCCGGGCCAGGTTGGCCGGGGCCTCGGCGTTGATCGCCGCCGCGCCGGCCTCGTCCTCCTCGGCCGCGTCCACGGCCGTGTACGCCGAGGCGTTGAGGACCAGGTCCGGCCGCACGTCCGCGACCACCTTCTCGACCGCGGCCGGGTCGGTGACGTCCAGGTCCGCCCGCGTGAGCCCGACGACGTCGATCCCGACCGGGCCGGAGCGGCCGGTCCGCGGGATGCCGTCCGCGCCAGCTGCGCAGGCGCGCAGCAGGTCGCTGCCGAGCTGCCCGCCGGCCCCGGTGACCAGGAGCCTCACGGGTGCTGGGCCCGCAGCGGCTCCCACCAGGACCGGTTGTCCCGGTACCACTGCACGGTCGCGGCCAGGCCGTCCTCGAAGGCCCAGCGCGGCGCGTAGCCGAGCGCGGCCAGCTTGGAGTGGTCGACCGAGTAGCGCCGGTCGTGGCCGAGCCGGTCGGTGACGTAGTCGACCGCGTCCCAGTCCCGGCCGGTGGCCTGCAGCAGCAGGTCGGTGAGCTCCTTGTTGGTCAGCTCCCGGCCGCCGCCGATGTTGTAGAACTCGCCGGCCGCGCCCCGCTCCAGCACCAGCTGGATGCCCCGGCAGTGGTCGTCGACGTGCAGCCAGTCGCGGACGTTGAGGCCGTCGCCGTACAGCGGGACCTTCTTGCCGTCGATCAGGTTGGTGACGAACAGCGGGATGACCTTCTCCGGGTACTGGTACGGCCCGTAGTTGTTGGAGCAGCGGGTCACCGAGATGTTCAGCCCGTACGTCCGGGCGTAGGCGCGGGCCAGCAGGTCGGCGCCGGCCTTGGCCGCCGAGTACGGCGAGTTGGGCTCCAGCACGTGGTCCTCGGTCCACGACCCCTCCGGGATCGTGCCGTAGACCTCGTCGGTGGACACGTGCACGACCCGGCCGACCTCGTGCCGCAGGGCGGCGTCGAAGACGGTCTGGGCGCCGACGAAGTTGGTCATCGCGAAGTCGGCCGCGCCGGTGATCGAGCGGTCCACGTGCGTCTCGGCGGCGAAGTTGACCACCGCGTCGTGCCCGGGCAGGACCGCGTCCAGCGCCGCCGGGTCGCAGATGTCGCCCTGCACGAAGCGGAACCGGGGCGAGTCGGCGACCGGGGCCAGGTTGGCCGGGTTCCCCGCGTAGGTCAGCTTGTCGAAGACCGTGACCTCGGCCTCCTCGAAGCGGGGGTACGCCCCGCTCAGCAGGCTGCGGACATAGTTCGAGCCGATGAAACCGGCACCGCCGGTGACGAACAGGCGCATCAGCAGCGCCGAACAGACGCTGCGCAACGGCGTCCGACTCTACGCTCGCACGGGTTGGAATAGTGGCGATACCGAGTCGTTCGCGTAC
>DATINN010000479.1:0-5396 GCA_035474175.1 Mycobacteriales bacterium
GCCGACCAGCGGTCCTGGGTGATGCTGATCGCCCAGGCCGGCATCGCCTCGTTCGTGGAGTGGCTCCGCTCCCCCGGCGACGCGCCCCGGCTGACCAGCGAGGTCTTCCGGGCCGGGCCGCAGGAGCTGGCCCGCACGGTCAGCCTGCAGCAGGTCGTGGAGCTGATCCGGCTCACCGTCGAGGTGGTCGAGGACGAGGTCGAGGGCTTCGGCGCGCCCGGCGAGGAGGCCCAGCTGCGCGAGGCCGTGCTGCGCTACAGCCGGGAGATCGCCTTCGCCGCGGCCCAGGTGTACGCCGGGGTGGCCGAGCTGCGCGGCGCCTGGGACGCCCGGCTGGAGGCGCTGGTCGTCGACGTGCTGCTGCGCGGCGACTTCGACGAGACCCTGCTGTCCCGGGCCAGCGCCCTGGGCTGGGCCGCGATGACGCCGGTGGCGGTGGTCATCGGCGCCGCCCCCAAGGGACACCCGGAGCAGATCCTGGACGCGGTGCAGCGGGCGGCCCGGCACGCCGGCGTCGACGTGCTGGCCGGCGTGCCCGGGGACCGGCTGGTGGTGGTGCTGGGCGGCGTCGAGGACGCGGTGGCCGGGACCCGGCCGCTGCTGCCGGAGTTCGGCCCCGGGCCGGTGGTGGTCGGGCCGACCGTGGCCGACCTGGGCGCGGCCGGGACGTCGGCGCGGGCGGCGCTGGCCGGGTTCAAGGCCGTGCCCGGGTGGCCGGCCGCACCCCGGCCCGTGCTGGCCGCCGACCTGCTGGTCGAGCGGGCGCTCAGCGGCGACGAGGAGGCCCGCCGGACGCTGGTCGAGGACGTCTACCGGCCGCTGGCCGAGACCGGCTCGGCGCTGCTGGACACCGTCACGGCGTACGCGGAGAGCGGGAGCACGCTGGAGGGCGCCGCCCGGACCCTCTTCGTGCACCCCAACACCGTGCGTTACCGGCTGCGCCGGGTGGCCGAGGTGTGCGGCCGCACCCCCACCGATCCCCGCGACCTGCTGACCCTGCAGCTGGCCCTGGTCCTGGGGCGGTTGGAGGGGTGAAGGGACGGGTGCAGTTGGGATTGGTCTTGGGCAGATTGGAAGGGTGAAGGAGGAAGTCCACCGTCGAAACGTTCCCGTCGGCCCGCGACACGCCGCCGAACTGTGGGATGTCTACAAGCCTTCGGGGCGGACCTTCGTGCGCGCCGCTCTCGTACGGCGGCGGGTGGAGTTGCGACGGTAGACGGGTGCTCGCCCTCCTCTCCCCCGGCCAGGGCGCCCAGACGCCCGGCATGCTCGTCCCGTGGCTCGACGTGCCCGCCGCCGCGGCCCGGCTGCGCTGGCTCTCGGCCGTCTCCGGGCTCGACCTGATCCGGCTCGGCACCACCGCCGACGCGGACGAGATCCGCGACACCTCGGTGACCCAGCCGCTGCTCGTCGCGACCGCGCTGGCCGCCGCGGCCGAGCTCGACATCCCGGCCGCCAGCCCCGACCTCGTCACCGCCGGCCACAGCATCGGCGAGCTGGTCGCCACCGCGCTGGCCGGCGTGATCTCCCCGGAGGCCGCGGTCGCGCTGGCCCGGGTCCGCGGCGCCGAGATGGCCGCCGCCTGCGCGCTCGCCCCGACCGGCATGTCGGCCGTGCTCGGTGGCGACCCGGAGGCGGTCGTGGCCGGCATCGAGGGCCTCGGGCTGACGCCGGCCAACGTCAACGGTGCCGGCCAGGTCGTCGCCGCCGGCGCCCTGGACGCGCTGGAGAAGCTGGCCGCCGACCCGCCCGGCGGCGGCAAGGTCCGCCCGCTGACCGTGGCCGGCGCGTTCCACACCCACTTCATGGAGCCGGCCCGGGAGCGCTTCGGCGCGGTCGCGGCCGGCGTGCCGGTCAGCGACACCGACGTGCTGCTGCTGTCCAACGCCGACGGCACCGCGGTCAGCCGCGGCCCCGACGTGCTGGACCGGCTGGTCGGCCAGCTCACCCGCTCGGTCCGCTGGGACCTGTGCCAGGCCACCTTGCGGCACCTGGGCGTACGGGCGCTGATCGAGCTGCCGCCGGCCGGCACGCTGGCCGGCATCGCCCGGCGCGAGCTGCCCGGCGTCGAGATGGTCAAGCTGCGCACCCCGGACGACCTGCCCGCGGCCCGGGCCCTGCTGGCCCGCTTCACCAGCGACGGCCAGGGCGAGCACACCCCGGACTGGCGGATGGTGATGGCGCCGGTGGGCGGCACGTTCAGCACCGCCGACGTGGCCGAGGGCACCTGGGTCGAGGCCGGCAGCCGGCTCGGCGCGGTGCGCACCCGGAAAGACGATCTCCAGGTCAGCGCTTCCTACGATGGAGTGCTGGTGGAGTGGCTGCTGCAGGACGGTGACCTGGTCGACGCGGGTGAACCGGTGGCCCGACTGGTGCCCGGCACCGCGGAGGAGGCCCGATGAACATCCAGCCGGCAGCGGCGGGCGCGCGACTGCTGGGGCTGGGTGAGCACCAGCCCGCCAACGTGGTCACCAACGCCGACCTGGCCGCCCGCATGGAGACCAGCGACGAGTGGATCCGCAGCCGGGTCGGCATCGCCAGCCGGCGCATCGCCGGGCCGGACGAGTCGATCGCCGACATGGCCGTCGCGGCCGGCGGCAAGGCGCTGGCCGCCAGCGGGCTGGCCCCGACCGACGTGGACCTGGTCATCGTCGCGACCTGCACGATGCCGACGCCGATCCCGAGCGCGGCCGCGCAGGTGGCCAGCCGGCTCGGCATCCCGGCCCCGGGCGCGTACGACCTCAACGCCGCTTGCGCCGGCTTCGTGTACGGGATGGCGACGGCCGCCTCGGCCGTCACCTCCGGCGCGGCCCGCAACGTGCTGCTGATCGGCGCGGAGAAGCTCTCGGACTGGGTCGACCAGGACGACCGGTCGACGGCGATCATCTTCGCCGACGGCGCCGGGGCCGCGGTGCTCGGCCCGGCGACGGAGCCCGAGGACGTCGGTGTCGGCCCGGTGGTCTGGGGCAGCGCCGGCGAGGGCGCCGACCTGATCATGATCCCGGCCCGGGACAAGCACCTGGGCCAGGAGGGCCAGGCCGTCTTCCGGTGGGCGACCACCGCGATGGCCCCGGTCGCCAAGGAGGCCTGCCGGCGGGCCGGGATCGAGCCGACCGACCTGGTGGCGTTCATCCCGCACCAGGCCAACCTGCGCATCATCGAGGCGATCGCCCGCAAGCTGGGCGCGCCCGGCGTGATCATCGCGGACGACATCGTCGAGGCGGGTAACACCTCCTCGGCGTCCGTCCCGCTGGCGCTGGCCCGGATGGCGGCCCGCGGGCAGGTTCGCTCCGGCGACCCGGTGCTGCTGCTCGGTTTCGGCGCCGGCCTGACGTACGCCGGGCAGGTCGTGCTCTGCCCGTAGCTCCACCCCAACCCCGAAAGATCAAGGAGAAACAGTGGCGAACGAAGAGATCCGCGACGGACTGGCCGAGATCCTCGAAGAGGTCGCGGGCGTGCTGCCGGCCGACGTGAGCGAGGAGAAGACGTTCACCGACGACCTGGACGTCGACTCGCTGTCCATGGTCGAGATCGCGCTGGCCGCCGAGGAGCGCTTCGGGGTCAAGATCCCGGACGACGAGCTGGCCAACCTCAAGACGGTCGGTGACGCGGTCACCTTCATCGAGAAGGCCCGGGCCTCGGCATGACGGACCGGCCCACCGTCGTCGTCACCGGGCTCGGCGCGACCACGCCGCTCGGTGGCGACGTGGCCTCGACCTGGGAAGGAATGCTCGCCGGGAACTCCGGGGTGACCCTGCTCGAGGACGAGTGGGCCCGTGACTTCCCGGCCCGGCTGGTGGCGCGGATGGCGGTCGAGCCGACGTCCGCGCTGGAGCGGGTCGAGGCCCGCCGGCTGGACCGGTGCCAGCAGGCGGCCCTGGTGGCCGGCCGCGAGGCCTGGGCCGACGCCGGTTTCGACCCGGTGCCCAAGTCCAAGGACGGGGTGCCCAACGAGACCGTCCGCGGCGTCGACCCGGAGCGGCTGGCCATCGTGGTCGGCAGTGGCATCGGCGGCGCGACCACCATGCTCGGCCAGGACGACATCCTGGAGGAGCGCGGGGTCCGCCGGGTGTCGCCGCTGACCGTGCCGATGCTCATGCCCAACGGCCCGGCCGCCTGCCTCAGCCTGGAGTTCGGCGCGCGGGCCGGGGTGCACGCCACGGTCAGCGCCTGCGCCAGCGGCGCCGAGGCGATCTCGCTGGCCGCGGACCTGATCCGGCTCGGCCGGGCCGACGTCGTCGTCGCCGGCGGCACCGAGGCCGTGGTGGACAAGCTGCCGATGGCCGGGTTCGCGCAGATGCGGGCGATGTCGACCCGCAACGAGGAGCCGGAGCGGGCGTCGCGGCCGTTCGACAAGGGCCGGGACGGGTTCGTGCTGGGCGAGGGGGCCGGGATCCTGATCCTGGAGAGCGCCGAGCACGCCGCCGCCCGCGGCGCCCGGGTGTACGCGGAGATCGCCGGGGCCGGCATCACCTCCGACGGCTACCACATCACCGCGCCGGACCCGTCCGGCAGCGGCGCGGCCCGGGCCATCCGGCTCGCGCTGCGGGACGCCGGGGTCGACCCGGCCGACGTGGTGCACGTCAACGCGCACGCGACCTCCACCCCGACCGGGGACGTCGCCGAGGCGGCCGCGATCCGCGCCGCCCTCGGGGACCGGGCCCTGGTCAGCGCGCCGAAGTCGATGCTCGGGCACCTGCTCGGCGCGGCCGGCGCGGTGGAGACCATCGCGACCGTGCTCAGCGTCCGGGACGGCGTCGTCCCGGTCACCCGCAACCTCGAGGACCTCGACGACGACGTCGAACTGGATGTCGTCTCGGTCGAGCCGCTCGGGTCTGACTTGTTCGTGTTCATCTCGCCCGCGGCCGAGACGTCCTTCCTGACCGCTATACGAAGGGCCGCGCCCCAGGTGACCGTGCCCGGTTTCGGCCGGTCCATGGTGGTGGTCAAGGACGTCGGCGCGCCCGCCGCCATCTGCGCCCGGTACGGGATCCCCGGGTGGGCCGGGTACCAGGGCATCGGCCACACCCGGATGGCCACGGAATCGGCCGTGACCACCGCCCACTCCCATCCCTTCGCCCCTGCGGCCGATCTGGCCCTGGTCCACAACGGGTCGTTCTCGAACTACGCGACCGTCCGCGGCCGGCTGGCCCGCCAGGGCATCCGCTGCGACACCGACAACGATTCCGAGGTCGCCGCGCGGCTCGTGGCCGCCCGCATGGCGGAAGGGGCGGACCTGGCCGACGGCCTGCGCGCCGTGCTCAAGGAGATGGACGGGTTCTTCACCCTGCTCGTGACGACCAGGACGCAGTTCGCGGTGGTCCGCGACTCCTTCGCCTGCAAGCCGGCCGTGATCGCGGAGACCCCCGACTACGTTGCCATGGCGTCTGAGTACC
>DATINN010000480.1:0-3052 GCA_035474175.1 Mycobacteriales bacterium
GACCGGTGGATGGCCATGCTCAACGACCGGGTGGACGAGTGCGTCGCCACCCTGGACGCGGAGCGGATGGCGGTCGAGATCGTCTTCCGGCTGCGCGCGGACGGCGCCGACCACCTCTACTGGGTCGCGATCAAGGGCGCCGGCGGCGGTGGGCTCGACCTGACCAACCCGATCGACCGGGACCACGAGGCCCAGGCCCGGCGGACCAAGGAGCCGGGCTGGGTCGAGGCCGAGCCGCAGGTGCTGCTGCTGCCCGACCCGGTCCGGCGGGCGGTGCTGGCCTGGGCGCTGCGGGACGCCGACCGGGTCCCGCACCCGGTGACCGCGACCGTTCGGCTGGCCAGCGCCGGGCTGCACGTGATCGACCGCTGGACCGACGCGCTGGTGGACGCGCTGCTCGACGCCGGGGCGGGCGAGCCGCAGGTCGGCGGCAGCCTCACCGGCGGCCGGATCGAGGTCCGGATGACGGTGGACGCCGTCGACGTGGCCGGCGCGGTCGCCGCGGCCGGGGACGTGCTGGCCGACGCCCTGGCCGCGGCCGAGACCCCCGGCGTCCGGGTGCTGGGGGTCTCGACCGAGGTCACCACCTGAGGGGTCCGGTCAACCGGCCACCAGGTACTTCGGGAGCCGGTGCAGCGTCACCGCCCCCACCGAGTTGAACGGGTGCAGCGGGTCGGGCGCGACGCTGCCGGTGGGACCGCCCAGCTCGCTGTGCCCGCAGGCGGACAGCACCGCGTACGCGTCGCCGGCCGACCAGCCCTGGTCCCCGGTCAGGTAGGCGAAGGCGTCCTCGTACCCGCGGGTGATGCTCTCCTGGACCGGGTCGCCGAGGCCGACGAACACCAGCTCCTCGCCGGTGTCGATGCGCGGCGCCCGCAGCGACAGGCCCTTGACCACGTCCACGCTGACCACGGCCGTGCCCTGCGCCTCGATGGCCACGAACGACGACTCGCCGCGGGCCATCACGGCGTGGATGTCGCCGATCGACAGCAGCGCGCCCGGCACCTGGACCGGCAGGTAGACGGTCGAGCCGGGGCGGGCGTCGGTGAGGTCCATGTTGCCGCCGGTCGGGTACGACGGCATGACCGTGGCGGCGGCCGGGCCGTCCGGCGCGACGCCGATGCAGCCGAGCATCGGCGCGGTCGCGACCGTGATCCGCTCGGTCAGGTGCGCGCCCTCCCGGTCCAGCGGGATCTTCCGGACGAACATCTCCGCCCCCATCGGGCCGGCCAGGGCGCCGATGCCGGGCAGGTAGATCGACCAGCCGTGCTCGATCAGCTCGATCTCGTGGATGGTGACGGCCAGGGCGTCGCCGGGCTCGGCGCCCTCGACGTACACCGGGCCGGTGACCGGGTTGATCGTCGCCGTCACCTTGGCCAGGTCGCGCCGCTCGTCCATCTGCCGGTACGCCTCGTCCGAGGTCTCCAGCGCGATCCGGTCGCCCGCGCCGGCGGTCACCCGGGCGACCGGGGTCGCCGTCGCGTCGAAGCCGGGCTGCCCGTGCTCGTTGCCGACGTGGATCACTCGCTGCCTCCGATGGTCAGCTCCCGGCTGCGCCCGGTGAGCAGGAAGAACAGGTAGACGCCGGCGCCGACGGCCAGCCAGACGATGCCGCCGACCTTGGCGTTGGTGTCCGCGTGCACCAGCACGTACCCGATGATCAGGAAGCCGACCACCGGCACGGCCGCGTGCAGCAGCCAGTTGCGGCTGTGCCGGCGGAGCAGGTGGTGGTTGACCACGGCGATGTGCAGCAGGCAGAAGCCGAACAGGGCGCCGAAGTTGACCAGCGAGCTGATCAGGTCGAGCTTGCCGACGAAGAACAGCACCAGGATCAGGGTCAGGCCGGAGACCAGCAGGAGCGCGTTCTGCGGGATCTGGCGGCGGTTGACCACCCGCAGGAACGCCGGCAGCTGGCGGTCCCGGGACATGCTGAACAGCAGCCGCGAGGTGGCCGCCTGGGCCGCGATCGCGTTGGCGATGCCGACCGCGAGCGCGTTCACGGCCAGGAAGGCCTTGGCCCAGCCGGCCGTCGATGCCGCCCCGACCAGGTCGAAGAACGCGTTGCCGACGTGCGCGTCGTCGAAGCTGTCGGTGCCGGCGGCCAGGGCCGCGGCCAGCCAGGTCTCCCCCACGAACAGCACCGCGACGATGATCAGTGCGCTGATCATCGCCTTGCCGGCGGCGTTGCGGCCGCCGGTGGCCTCCTCCGACAGCGTGGAGATGCCGTCGAAGCCGAGGAAGCTCAGCACCGCGATGCTCAGCGCGCCCGCGATCAGCGCCGGGGTGACCTTGTCGGAGTCCCACAGCTGCTCCAGGCCGAAGTGGGCGCCGTCGACGGTGCCGCGGGCCAGCGCGGTGATCGCGATGACCACGAAGATGGCCAGGAACACCAGCTCGATCGCCAGGAACACCCGGTTGAACCGGGCCAGCGACCGGATGCCGATGAGGTTGACGGCCGTGTTCACCACCACGAACGCGATCGCCCACATCCAGCGCTCGGTGCCGGGGAAGATGCCGACCATCGACTCGGCCCCGAAGACGTAGAGCAGCGTCGGCACCAGCAGGTAGTCCAGCAGGATCGACCAGCCGGCGAAGAACCCGAGCACCGGGTGCAGGCCCCGCCCGACGTAGGCGTAGACCGAGCCGGCCAGCGGGAACTCCTTGGCCATCTGCGCGTACGCCAGCGCGGTGAAGATCATCGCGACCAGGCCGACCACGTAGACCAGCGGGACCATGCCCTCGCTGGCGTTGTAGACGGTGCCGAAGATCGCCCACGGCGCGATCGGCACCATGAAGATCAGCCCGTAGATGATCAGGTCCGCGGTCGACACCGACCGGCGCAGCTCCTGCCGGTAGCCGAACTCGGCCAGGCCGCCGTCCTCGATCACGCCGGCGGAGTGCGGCTCCTCGGAGGGCTCGGCGGGCACGGGTCGCTGAGAAGACATGGGCGCCTCCGGACACACGTCGGCTCCCCCGCCGGGACGTCCAGCACGCCCACGCCGCCCGCTCAGCGTGCCACAGGGTTGCCCGATCCTCAGGTCGGCGGCCGGGG
>DATINN010000481.1:0-15313 GCA_035474175.1 Mycobacteriales bacterium
ACAGCGACGGCGGGGCGGCCGTGCCGCGGCCGGCGATGCCGGCGGAGCACCCGGTCAGGGCGAGCAGCAGCACCAGCCCGCCGACCATCCGCCGCCACACGTCCGGTGCAACGAACGAGGGCGCCGCGCTGCTCCCGGTCAGCCGCCGGCCAGGCGCTCCAGGACCAGGGCCACACCGTCGTCGTCGTTGCTGGCGGTGACCTCGTCGGCCAGGGCCAGCACGTCCGGGTGGGCGTTGGCGACCGCGACCGCCCGCCCGGCCCAGGCCAGCATCGGCAGGTCGTTGGGCATGTCGCCGAACGCCACCACCTCGGCGGCGGCGATCCCCTGCCGCGCCGCCAGCCCGGCCAGCGCCGTCGCCTTGGTCACGCCGGGGGCGGAGATCTCCAGCAGCGCCTCGGTGGTGGACGACGACGTCACGGTCACGTCCGCGCCCAGCAGGTCGCGGGCGACCGTCAGCAGCTCGTCCCGGTCCATCGTCGGGTGCCGGGCCAGCAGCTTGACCACCGGCTGGTCCAGCAGCTCCTCGGCCTCCGCCACCCGGACCTCGACCTCGCCCAGGTCCCAGCCGTGCCGGTAGGACGCCTCGTGCCCGAAGCCGGGCGCGAACTCGGCCGCGAACGACAGCCCCGGCACGCTCGCCCGCAGCGCCGCCACCGTCGCCTGCGCGACCGGGATGTCGATCAGGTCGGACCCGACCACCTGCTCGGTGTGCAGGTCGTAGAGCAGGGCGCCGTTGGCGCAGATCGCCACGCCGGTGTGCCCGGTCGCCCGCGCCACCGGCGCCATCCAGCGCGGCGGCCGCCCGGTGACCAGGGCGACCGCGATCCCGGCGGCCTCGGCCGAGCGCAGCGCCGCGCACGTACGCCGGGAGACGGTGCCGTCCGAGCGCAGCAGGGTGCCGTCCAGGTCGGTGGCGGCGAGCCGGATCAAGCCGGCTCCAGCACCTCTCGGCCACCCAGCCACGGCCGCAGCGCGGCCGGCACCCGGATCGAGCCGTCCGGCTGCTGGTGCACCTCCAGCAGGCAGGCGATGGTCCGGGTGATCGCGCACAGCGTGCCGTTGAGGGTGGCCGCGACCTGGGTCTTGCCGTTGTCGTCGCGGTAGCGGACGTTGAGCCGGCGGGCCTGGAAGGTCCCGCAGTCGGAGGTCGAGGTCAGCTCCCGGTAGCGCTGCTGGGACGGGAACCAGGCCTCGCAGTCGTACTTGCGGGAGGCGCTGGAGCCGAGGTCGCCGGCCGCGATGTCGAGCACCTGGAACGGCAGCTCCAGCGCGGTGAGGAACTCCTTCTCCCAGCCCAGCAGCCGCTGGTGCTCGGCCGCGGCCTCCTCCGGGCGGCAGAAGGAGAACATCTCGACCTTGTCGAACCAGTGCACCCGGAACACGCCCCGGGTGTCCTTCCCGTACGACCCGGCCTCGCGGCGGAAGCAGGGCGAGAAGCCGGCGTAGCGGCGCGGCCCGGCGGACAGGTCGAGGATCTCCTCGGAGTGGTAGGCCGCCAGCGCGACCTCCGACGTCCCCACCAGGTAGAGGTCGTCGGCGTCGACCTTGTAGACCTCGGCCGCGTGCGCGCCGAGGAAGCCGGTGCCCTCCATCGCCTCCGGCTTCACCAGCGCCGGCACGATCATCTGGGTCAGCCCGTGCTCGGCCGCCTTGGCCATGGCCAGGTTGACCAGGGCCAGCTCCAGCTGGGCGCCGAGGCCGGTGAGGAAGTAGAACCGGGCGCCGGAGACCTTGGCCCCGCGCTCGATGTCGATGGCCTTGTGCAGCTCGGCCATCTCGACGTGGTCGCGGACCGGCTCGGCGTAGTCGGCCGGGGTGCCGACCGTCTCGATCACGACCGAGTCGTCCTCGCCGCCGGGCGGGACGCCCTCGGCGACCACGTTGGCGATGGACCGGTGCAGGGTCCGCACGGCCTCGTCGGCGGCGGCCTGCTCGGCCTCGGCCGCGCGGACGTCGTCGGAGAGCGCCTTGGCCCGGCGCAGCAGCTCCTCGCGCTGCTCCCCGCTCGCCTTGGGCACCTGCTTGGAGATCGCCTTCTGCTCGGCCCGCAGCCCGTCGGCGGCCGACACCGCGGCCCGCCGCCGCTCGTCCGCCGCCAGCAGGTCGTCCACCAGCGCCGGGTCCTCGCCCCGGATGCGCTGCGAGGCCCGGACCCGCTCCGGGTCACTGCGGAGCAGCCTCAGATCGATCACCGGTCAAGGGTACGGGAGCAGCTCAGGAGCGCTCCGCTGCGCCCTTGTCGCTCTTCGTCAGCAAGATCACCCATGTAAGTGGTCCGGATGGGTGAAGGCTTGCCTGTAAGGGTTGACAGCGTGTCGTGACCTTCGGAACCCTGCCGCCCGGTGCTCGCGGTGGAGCACCGTTTTGGTCACGGTTTTCTCGCCGATCCACGCTTGTCCCGGGCCGCCGGGTTCGGGACAAGCACACGGGGGGTCGGACGGCGACTTATTCCGCGCGAAGGTGCGGACGAAGGTGGTCGCATGGGAAGGCACTCTGGGGACGCGTACGAGGCTGCCCCCGACGAGTGGAGACCCGACGAGTGGGCACCTGTCGGGGGCGACAGCGGGCACAGCCCGGTCACCCGCCGGCACGTGCTCGGCATCCTCGGGGTCGCCGGTGCCGCTGCGGCGTGCACCGCGGGTGTCTCCGTCGTCGCCAACAAGCCGGACGGCACGCCCGGCGCCGGCACCAGCTCGCTGCCGAAGGGCAAGCCGGCCAAGCCGGTCGGGCTGGCCGCGGGCGTCGCCGGCATCACGGCCCCGACGACGACGCGGGAGACCGCCAAGGCGTACGACAAGACCGGTTACCGGTCGGCCAAGCCGCCGGCGATCACGACCAAGCCGCTGCTGCAGCGGCCCACGATCCTGTCGCTGGACCAGGACCTGCACTGGGCCCGCCGGCTGACGTACGGGATCAGCGCGCCGGCGCTGCGTGAGCTGAAGGCCATGGGCCGGGACAACTACCTGGCCAAGCAGCTCACGATCCAGCCCGACCCGGTGGTCAAGGGGGTCAGCGCGCGCTACTCGCTGCTGAACATGACCCCGACCCAGCTCAAGGCGATGTACGACGCCGAGCGGGACAAGCCCGACGACCAGAAGCACGACTACATGGCGACCGAGGACCAGCTGGTCGAGATGAAGATCATCCGGTCGGCCTGGAGCGCCAACCAGCTCTTCGAGAAGGTGCACGACGTCTGGACGGCGTACGTGCACGTGCCGATCGGGGAGAAGACCCGGCTGCTCACCGCCGACTACGACCGCACCGTGGTCCGCAAGCACGCCTTCGGCAAGTTCAGCGACATGCTGCAGGCGATGATCTTCCACCCGGCGATGCTGACCTACCTGGACCAGCCGGAGTCCAACGGCAACGCCAAGCAGAAGGACGGCCGCCCGGCGATCAACGAGAACCTGGGCCGCGAGCTGCTGGAGCTGTTCAGCGTCGGCGCCCTGGACCCGATCACCGGCAAGGCCAACTACGACGGCCGGCTGGACGTCGTGCAGTCGGCGTACGCGCTGACCGGGATGACCGTCGACCGGGACACGCTGACGTACAAGTTCGACCCGAACATGCGCTACCGGGGCGCGCTGAAGGTGATGACCTGGAAGCACCCCAACACCAACCCGGCGCAGGGCGAGGCGGTCATCAAGAGCCTCGTCAGCTACCTGGCCCACCACCCGGCGACGGCCCGGACGATCGCGACCGCGTTCGCCCGGCACTTCGTCTCCGACACCCCGCGGCCGGAGCTGATCGCCAAGCTGGCGGCCGAGTTCACCAAGGCCGGCACGGACATCAAGCCGATGCTGCGGGCGCTGTTCAACTCCGAGGACTTCCGCAAGTCGGTCGGCCAGAAGTACCGCACCGGCTGGGAGTTCATCCCGGCCACGCTGCGGGCGACCCAGTCGACGCTGGACGACGGCGCGAAGGACGCCATCGCCGAGAAGCAGGGCACCTTCCAGGGCATCCGCGACCTGCGCTACCAGGTCGAGCAGTCCGGCGGCGGGCCGCACGGCCGCGCCACCCCGGACGGGCAGCCCGACTTCCAGGCCGCCTGGCTGTCCGGCAAGGGCCTGCTCGACCGCTGGAACCAGAACGGCATCACCGCCGGCGGGTTCTGGAAGGGCATCACGGTCCCGACCGGGATGACGCTCGCGGGCAACCCGAAGACGCAGGCCCAGCTGGTCGCCAACCTCGAGTCCCGGCTGATCGGGCAGACCCTGCAGCCCGCCTTCACCAACGCCGTGCACGCGTCCATCGGCAGCGCGTCGACCACCGCGGCCAGCAAGGTCCAGGACCTGCCGACCGTCGTCCGCACCGTCCTGTCCGCGCCGCACCTGAACTACACCTGAGGGGCTTCTCCACAGATGACTGACAAGAAGTGGTCCCTCGGCGACGGGCCGGTCCCGCACGAGGAGAGACCAGAAGGCCTGCACTCCGGTTGCGAGTGCGGTGACGACAGCATCACCTTCGCCGAGCCGTTCAAGAAGGGCTTCACCCGGCGCAAGGTCCTGCAGGGCTCGACCGCGTTCGCGGCCGGGCTGGCGGTCCAGCCGCTGACCGCGAAGTACGCCTTCGCGGCGCCGGCGACCGCACCGACCCAGCGGGTCCTGATCAACCTCGTCTGGCGCGGCGGCCTGGACCAGCACAGCTGGTTCCCGCTGCTGGGCAACCCGAAGTACAAGCAGGCCCGGCCGACCATCGCCGAGACCGAGCAGACCGCCTTCGCGCTGAGCCGCGGCGTGGGCGCGATCAACGAGTTCAAGCCGCTCTACACCACCCTGGGCGCCGGCGGCTTCGGCTACGTGCCGGCGGCCGACTCCCAGGACCGCACCCACAGCCACTTCGAGGCGGCCGACCTGCTCGAGGGCGGCATGAACACGCCGTCCTCGGACGGCTGGGCCGCCCGGGCCCTGAAGCTGCTGCCCAACCCGGCCGTGCTGTCCGCGGTCATGGTCGGCGGCACGCTGCCCAAGTCGCTGGCCGGCTCCGGGGCGCTGACCCTGGACCGGATCGAGGCCTTCGGCCTCAACGGCGGCGACGAGGTCAAGGCCAAGTCCGAGGCCGTCCTGCAGCGGTTCTACTCGCAGTACAAGGACCCGGTGGCGCAGACCGCGCTGGAGACGCTGGGCGCGATCAAGACCGTCCGCGGGCTGAGCAAGACCGAGTACAAGCCGGCCGTGGACTACCCGCAGACCGGCCTGGCCCAGGCCTTCAAGACCGCGGCCCAGCTGATCAAGGCCAAGGTCGGGCTGCGGTTCGTCAACATCGACATGGGCGGCTTCGACACCCACACCAACTCCAAGGGCCAGCTGCACGACCACGCCACCGAGGTCAACGGCGCGATCAACGCGTTCTTCATGGACCTCGGCACGGCGCTGCGGCCGTTCGTGTCGATCATGACGTGCACCGAGTTCGGCCGGACCTTCGGCGAGAACGGTGGCCAGGGCACCGACCACGGTCACGCCCAGGGCGTCATGGTGCTCGGCGGCGGGTCCACCGGCGGCATCCGCGGCGGCGACCCGATCATCGGGGTCTCCGGCCAGGACAACGAGACCAAGGGCACCAACGACCTGCGCGACGTGCTCACCGAGGGCCTGACCTGGCTCGGCGTGAAGAACGCGGCGTCGGTCTTCCCGGGGCACACCTTCCGGGCCGCGGGGACGTTCAAGAAGTAGGCACTTCCCCTGACGGGGCGGGACCGGTTCGCCGGCTCCCGCCCCGTTCTGGTTTTCTGGGGGCGTGGTGGACGTGTCCCGGCGGCGGTTCGAGGAGCTGGTCGGCGACGCCCTGGACGAGGTGCCCGAGCAGCTGACCCGGCTGATGGACAACGTCGTGGTGCTGGTCGAGGAGCAGGACCCGGCCGACCCCGACCTGCTCGGCCTGTACGAGGGGGTCGCGCTGACCGAGCGCGGGCACGACTACGGCGGCATGCTGCCGGACCGGATCACCCTCTACCGGCGGCCGATCCTGTCCATCTGCGAGACCGAGGAGGACGTGGTCGAGGAGGTCACGGTCACCGTCGTGCACGAGATCGCGCACCACTTCGGCATCGACGACGACCGGCTGCACGAGCTGGGGTGGGGATAGGTTCCTGCTGTGGCGGAACCCCTTGCCGGCGCCGGCCGGCTGCCCATCCGGATGCTGCACGACCGGATCCTGGTCAAGGCGCCCGGTGACGAGGGCGAGCGCCGGTCGACCGGCGGCATCCTGATCCCGCCCACGGCGCAGGTCGCGGCCACCCGGCTGGTCTGGGGCGAGGTGCTGGCGACCGGCAACCACGTGCGCGCGGTCGAGGTCGGGGACCAGGTGCTGTTCAGCCCGGAGGACCCGGCCGAGGTCGAGGTGCAGGGGGCGCTCTACCTGATCCTGCGCGAGCGCGACGTGCACGCGCTGGCAGCGGCCCGGATCGAGGAGTCGACCGGGCTCTACCTCTGAGCTCCACCTCTGAGGCCGCCCGAAGGCCGGGCCGGGCGCGGCCGGCGAGCGGCCCGTCGATCAGGTGGGGGGATGGGCGGGTGCGGCGGGCGGGCGGCTGCGGTAGGCGCCCGGCGGCGCCCCGACCAGGGCGGTGAACGCGTTGGTGAAGTGGGACTGGTCGGCGAAGCCGAGCTCGGTCGCCAGCGCGGCCCAGTCGACCGCTCCGCCGGACTCGATCACGTCGAGCGCGTCCTGGATCCGGCAGCGCTGCAGCACCCACTTCGGGCCGACCCCGAGGTGCCGGTCGAACCGCCGTTGCAGGGTCCGTACGGTGAGGTGCAGCTCGGCCGCGAGCGCGTCCACCCGGGTCAGGTCGGTGCGGGCCGCGATCAGGTCGACCGCGGTGTCGACGACGTCGGCACCGGGTCGCCGAAGCGGGCCGAGCGCGGCGAACCACTCCTCCAGCGCGTCGATCCCGGCCTCGACACCCTCGGCCGCCCGGACCTTGTCCAGCGGCGGCGCGTCCGGCACGACCTCGGCCAGCGGCGTGCGCCGGTCGGTCAGCTCCACCGCCGGCCGGTCGGTGAGCGCGCTGAGCCCGGACGGGCGCAGGTGGGCGCTGACCACCCGGCCCGACCCGGTCAGCCGGCGCCGGAACCGGGCCGTCGACACGCCCTGCAGGAACGCCCCGCCGTCCTCGACGGTGAGGTGCCCGCAGGCGTGCGAGACGACGTCCTGGTCGTGGTGCGTGCCCGGCGGCAGCGTCCACTCGACCGACCAGAAGTGCCCGACGACGTCGGCCAGCTCCGGGACCGGCGGCCGCCGGTGCAGCCGGAACGGCCGGCTGCCCGCCGGTGCGCGCAGCACCACGGCGGGCAGCTCGGTCACGCCGCCATACTAGGTTTCTGGGTCGTTCCGCCGGTTGGGCAGCACGGCTAGGAGCCGGACATCATCTCCGTGAGCAGCCGCTGCTGCTCCTCCTGCGGCACGTCCCGCAGGTGGGTCTGGAAGATCCACTTGTGCCCGTACGGGCAGCGGATCGAGGCCGTGCGGTCGCCGTGGAACTGGTCGGCGGGCTCGTTCTGGCCGGTCGCGCCGGCCCGGACCGCCCGCTCGTAGGCGGCGTCGACGTCGGGGACGGACAGCGTGACGGCCACCTGCACCGGCCCGTCCGGGTCCGGCGCGACCAGCCCGTACGCCTCGATCGCGGCACCGAGGGTGACCAGGGCCCCGTTGACCTCCAGCTCGGCGTGCGCGATCGACCCGTCCGGCAGGGTCAGCCGCAGGCGCTCCTGCGCGTCGAACGCCTTCGCGTAGAAGTCGATCGCGGCGGCGACGTCGGCGATGGCCAGGTGCGGGGTGATCGGTGGGTAGTGGGACATGGGGCGATCCTCCCCGCTCCGACCGGCCCGGTCTTGGAAGAAGGCGTCAGCCGCGCAGGTCGCGCAGCCACTGCGCCGCGCCGGCGAACGCGGCGTCGTCCCGGCCGGAGGGCAGCGCCTGGTTGGCGCCCCCGCCCTCGCGCGGGTAGGACCCCAGGTAGCGGACGTCGGCGCAGATCCGGCGCAGCGCGGCCAGCGCGTCGCCGACCCGGGCGTCGGCCAGGTGCCCCTCGCAGTCGATGGAGAAGCAGTAGCGCCCGAGCTGCTCGCCGGTCGGGCGGGACTCGATGCGGGTCAGGTTGACCCCGCGCACCGCGAACTCGGTCAGCACCTCCAGCAGCGCGCCGGTGTGGTCGTCCCGGATGAACGCGACCAGGCTGGTCTTGTCCAGCCCGGTTGCCGCCGGCGGCGGGCCGGGCCGGGTCAGCAGCACGAACCGGGTCACCGCGCCCGGGTTGTCGGCGATGTCCGCGGCCAGCGGCTCCAGGCCGGCCCGCACGCCCGCGATCGGGGCCGCGACGGCCGCGTCGTAGTCGCCCTGCCCGACCGCCATGGCCGCGCCCGCGGTGGACCCGGTGAACACGACCTCGGCCCCGGGCAGGTGCTCGCGCAGCCAGCGCCGGGTCTGCGCCTCGGCGTGCGGGTGGGTCGCGACGGTCCGCACCGCCACCGCGGCCGTGCCCGGCCGGACCAGCAGCGAGAACGTCACCGGCAGCAGCACCTCGCGGACGACCCGCAGCGGCGCGCCGGTGGCCAGCTCGTCCAGGGTGATCGCGACCGAGCCCTCGATCGAGTTCTCCAGCGGGACCACGGCCGCGTCGGCGGCGCCGGACCGGACCGCCTCGATGGCGGCGTGCACGGTCGGCTGCGGCAGCGTCGGCGCGTCCGCGACCTCGGGGATCGTGCGCAGCGCGGCCTCGGCGAAGGTGCCCTCCGGCCCGAGGTAGGCGTACCGCGTCACGCCCGGCAGCCTAGGACAGCGCGGGTCCGGCTATGTTCGGCCGGTGCAGGGGTTCGAGGACCTGGGGTTCGCCCGGGTGGACGTGGAGCGGGCGGGCCGGACCGGGGACCCCGAGGTCGTGTACGGCGCGGGCAAGACGGTCGAGCAGGCGCTGGCGATCGTCGCCACCCTGCGGGCGGCCCACCCGGACCGGCCGGCGCTGGTGACCCGGGCCGCGCCCGAGCTGGTGACCGCGCTGCGCGCGGCGTACCCGCAGGCCGGTCCGGACGGGGTCACCGCGGACGAGGCCGGGGGCTGCGTGGCGGTCGGGCCGCTGCCGGCGACCCGCGGCACGGTCTGCGTGGTCGCGGCCGGGACCTCGGACGGGGCGGTGGCGGCCGAGGCGGCGTTCACGGCCCGGGTCAGCGGGGCCGCGGTCACCCGGGTCACCGACGTGGGCGTGGCCGGCATCCACCGGCTGCTGGCCTCCCGGGACGCCCTGGACGCGGCCGACTGCCTGGTCGTGGTGGCCGGCATGGACGGCGCGCTGCCGAGCGCGGTCGGCGGGCTGACCGGGGTGCCGCTGGTGGCCGTGCCGACCAGCGTCGGCTACGGCGCCTCCTTCGGCGGGGTGGCGGCGCTGCTCACGATGCTCAACTCGTGCGCGCCGGGCGTGGTCGTGGTCAACATCGACAACGGGTTCGGCGCGGGGCTGTTCGCGGCCCGGGTCGCCCGCCGGACCGCCCGGTGATCGGCTGGCTGGACTGCGCCGCCGGGGCCAGCGGGGACATGCTGCTGGGCGCGCTGGTCGACGCCGGCGTCCCGCTCGCGGTGCTGCAGGACGCGGTGGACGCGGTCGGGGTGGAGCCGATCGGGCTGGAGGTGGCCACGGTCGAGCGGCACGGGATCGGCGCGACGAAGGTGTCGGTGCGGACGCCGCCGGCCCACGGCCGCACCTGGGTGGACATCCGGGCGCTGCTGGCCGGGGCGCCGCTGACCGGGCCGGTCCGGGAGACGGCGCTGGACGCGTTCGGGCGGCTGGCCCGGGCCGAGGCCGCCGTGCACCGGGTCGCCCCCGACGACGTGCACTTCCACGAGGTCGGCGCGCTGGACGCGATCGCGGACGTGGTCGGGACGGCGGCCGGCCTGCACCACCTGGGCCTGGACGCGCTGCTGGCCGGGCCGGTCACGGTGGGCTCGGGCGGCACCGCCCGCAGCGGGCACGGGGTGATCCCGGTGCCGGCGCCGGCGGTGCTCGGCATCCTGGCCGCGGCGGGCGCGCCGGTGCAGGGCGGCCCGGCCCCGTACGAGATGTGCACGCCGACCGGGGCCGCCCTGCTGGCCGCGACCGTGACCGGGTGGGGTCCGCTGCCGGCGCTGACCCCGGTCCGGGTCGGCGTCGGGGCCGGCGGCCGCGACCCGGCCGAGCTGCCCAACGTGCTGCGGCTGGTGCTGGGCGAGCCGGCCGGGAGCCGGACCACGGCCGTGGTCCTGGAGACGAACGTCGACGACCTCGACCCGCGGCTGTGGCCGGACGTGCTGGACCGGCTGTTCGCGGCCGGCGCCAGCGACGCCTGGCTGACCCCGATCCTGATGAAGAAGGGCCGCCCGGCCCACACGCTGTCCGCGCTGTGCCCGCCGGCCGCGGTCGAGGCGGTGCGGGCCGAGATCTTCCGCCGCACCAGCACGCTCGGGGTCCGGGAGGTGGCGGTCGGCAAGACCGCGCTGGCCCGGGAGACCGGCTCGGTCACCGTCGGCGGCGAGCGGATCGCGACCAAGCTGGCCCGCCTCGACGGGGCCGTGGTCAACGTGAGCGTCGAGTACGAGGACGTGCGGCGGGCCGCGGACGCGCTCGGGCTGCCGGTCAAGGAGGTCCTCCGCGCGGCCACCTCCGCCGCCTACGAGGCCTGAGCGGCTCAGCGGCAGGGGGGTCGGTAGGGCGCGCCGGTGACGTACCGGTCCCACTCGGCCCGGGTCAGCGGGTCGCCGGCGGTCGCGCAGACATACCGGGCGACCTGCTCGACGTCGAGGTTCCAGAGCCGGACCAGGGCGTCGGCGGAGCCGGCCGCGAGCCACTTCCCGTCCGGCCGGAAGTCCAGCGTGAGCAACGAGTCGGCGGCGCCGGTCAGCCGCAGCGTGAGCCGCGGCGGCCCGGGGTGGGTGGTGTCCCAGGCCCAGATCGTGCGGTCGCCGGCCGCGGCCGCGAGCAGCCCGCCGTCCCGGCTGAAGGTCACCCCCCAGACGTAGTTGCGGGGGCCGGTCAGCGGCGGCTCGGCCACCGGGTGAGCCGGGTCGCGCACGTCCCAGCGGTAGATCCGGCTGTCGGCGCTGCCGGCGACCAGGGTCCGGCCGTCCGGGCTGAACGCGACCGTGATCGCGTAGCTGGTCGGGTCGGTCAGCGTGGCCAGCGGCGCGGCCCGCCCGCGCAGGTCCCAGATCCGGACCCGGTCGTCGACGCTGCCGGCGGCGAGGTAGCGGCCGGTCGGGTCGAAGGCGACGCCGTAGACGTAGTTGGTCGCGCCGGTCAGGGCCCGCCCGGCCCCGGGGTGGTCGACCGGCCACACCCAGACGGTGAAGTCGTTGCTGCTGGCCGCCACCGTGCGGCCGTCCGGGCTGAACTCGACCGACTCGATCTCCGCCCGCGGCCCGCGCAGGACGGTCGCGGTGCCGCCGCGCCAGAGCCGTACGGTGCCGTCCCTGCTGCCGGTGGCGATCGTGGCGCCGTCCGGGCTGACCGCCATCGCGCCGGTGAACACGCCGTCCGCGGCCGGCCCGCGCACCGGCCGGCCGACCGGCACGGGTCGGCGCGGGTCGTGCACGTCCCAGGTCCGGACGGTGTTGTCGGCCGTGCCGGCGGCGGTGACGAGCCGGTCGGCGCCGGTGAAGTGCACGCTGAAGACCGCGTCGGCGAAGCCCCGCAGCACCGGGCCGGGCAGCGCCGGCCAGACCCGGACGGCGCCGTCGGTGGCGCTGGTGACCAGCGCCGACCCGGCGTAGCGGACGCCGGTGACCGGGCCCGGGTGCGGCAGCCGGGCCAGCAGCGGGCGGGTGCCGGTCGCGGACCAGATCCGGACCTCGTTGTCGGAGCCGCCGGCCGCCAGCCGGCTGCCGTCCGGGCTGAAGGCCAGCGCGTTGACCCAGCTCGTCGCGCCGGCCAGGGCGGGCTGGAGGACGCCGCCGGCCCACAGGTGCACGGTCTTGTCCGCGCTGCCGGCGGCCAGCAACCGGCCGTCCGGGCTGTACGCGACGGCGAACACGGTCTTGGCGGCGCCGGTGAGCGGGGGGCCGAGCGGGACCCGGCGCCGCACGTCCCAGCGGTAGACGTCGTGGTCGGCGCTGCCGGCGGCCAGCGTCCGCCCGTCGGGGCTGAACGCCAGCGCCTGCACGTAGCCGCGCGGCCCGCCCAGCGTCCCGAGCGGGCGGGGCCGGGCCGGGTCGGCCAGCGACCAGAGCCGGACCACGCGGTCGGCGCCCCCGGCGGCCAGGGTCCGCCCGTCCGGGGCGTACGCGGTGGCGAAGACCGTCGGCTGGGGCCCGGTCGCCCCGATGACCGCGGCCAGCTGCCGCGGGTGGGCCCGGTCGGCCAGCGACCAGAGCCGGACCTGGCCGTCGGTGCCGCCGGTGGCCAGCGTCCGCCCGTCCGGCCCGGCCGTCACCGTGAACACCGTCGGCGACGGGCCGGCCGAGCCGGTCAGCGTGCCGGCGAGCCGCCGGGTGGGCACGTCCCACAGCCGCACCTGGCCGTCCGCGCCGCCGGCCGCGACGGTGCCGCCGTCCGGGGTGACGGCGACCGCCTGCAGCAGCCCGGGCGCGCCCAGCAGCCGGGTCGCGGTCGGCATGGCCGAGGAGTCGATCAGGCTGGAGCGGGCCTCCACCGTCGGCGCGATCCGGTACGCGGCCAGCGCCAGCTGCATGGCCAGGTTGCGGTCCACCTCCCGCAGCCGGTCGGCGTCGGTCGCCACCCGGCGGGAGATCGCGGCGTCCCGCTGGCTCTCGGCCACCCGGCGCTGCTGGAACAGCACCCCGGCCAGGCCGCCGCTGAGCAGCAGCAGCGCGCAGGCGGCGGCCAGCAGCGCGCGCAGCCGGCGGGTGCGGCGGCGCCGGGCCGTCTCCGCCGCCGCGGCCGCCGCCCGGCTGGCGTCCAGGAACGCGCGCTCGGCCTGGTTGAGGGCGGGCTCGTGGTCGGCGGCCCACTCGGCCGCGGCGGCCAGCCGGCCGCCGCGCAGCAGCGCCTGCGGGTCGCGCCCGGCCTGCTGCCAGACCCGGGCCGCGTCCGTGAGCTGCCGGTGCACGCGCAGGCCGGCCCGGTCGGCGTCGACCCACTCCCGCAGCCGCGGCCAGGCCGTGAGCAGGGCCTCGTGCGCGATCTCGACCGTGCTGGCGTCGACCGTGAGCAGGCGCTGCTCGACGTAGCGGTCCAGCAGGCCGGCGTCCTCCAGCTCGGCCCGGGGGACCCGGCGCCGGGTGTCGCCGATGCCGCTGCCCGGGTCGTCGTCGACGTGCACCAGCCGGAGGAACAGCCGGCGGGACAGCTCGCGCTGCTCCGGCGGCAGCGCCAGGTGGATGCTCTCCGCGGTCTGCGCGATCGCGCCGCCGATGCCGCCGCTGCCGAGGTAGTCGGCCACGGTCAGCCGGCCGTGGTGGCCGCGCTGCCAGGTCGCGAGCAGCGCGTGCGACAGCAGCGGCAGGGTGCCGGCCTCGGCCCGCGGCGAGGCGTCGCCCAGGATCACGTCGACCAGGCCGTCCTCCAGCTCGATGGCGGCCAGCCGGGCCGGCTCGGTGATGGCCCGGCGCAGGTCGGCCGCGCTCATCGGGCCGACCACGATCTGCGCGTCCTGCAGGGCCGGGACGAGCGCGGGCTCGGCCGCGGCGGCGGCCCAGAAGTCGGCCCGCAGGCCCAGCACGACCCGGGCGGTCGCGGCCAGCTCGACCAGCGCCGCCACCACCTCCGCCCGCGGGTTCCCGGACCCGGCGAACACCTCCTCGAACTGGTCCACGACCAGCACCAGCGTGCTGCCCGGCGCGGCCGGCGGCTGCGCCCGCAGCCGGTCCAGCGGGTGCTCGCCCGGCACCAGGACGCGGCAGTCCCAGACCGGTCCGCCGTCCGGCCGCCGCTCCCGCCGCAGCGCCGGCACCAGCCCGGCCCGCAGCAGCGAGGACTTGCCCGACCCGGACGGCCCGGTGACCACGACCGGCGTCCGGGCCATCCGGATCCGCCCGACCACGAGCCGGGTCAGCACCTCCCGGCCGTGGAACCAGCGCTCGTCCTCGGGCTCGAACGTGGCCAGCCCCCGGTACGGCGCGGGCTCGCCGGCCGGCCGCGGTCCCGGCGCCCGGCGGACCCGGACCAGGGCCCGGACCCAGCGCTCGACCTCCTCCGGGTCGGTCACCCCGCAGACCCGGACGATGCCGGCCAGCAGCTGCTGCGAGCGCGGCCCGGGCAGGTGCCGGCCGCTGAAGTAGCCACCGGCGGTGGAGTCGCGGATCCCGACCGCCCGAGCCACCTCCCGCACGGTCAGCCCGGCCTGCTCCCGCAGCCGGCTCAGGTCCCGGGCGAAATCGGCCCGGGTGGTGACGAGATCAGGATCAGGACGCTGCTGCATGGGCCGGCCTCCCTCGCACCTGTCGAAATGTTGCCACACGCAACGACAGTCCTGTACGGAGTTGTACGGGCATCTGCCCGGACCTGTCGCCGTCGCCGGAGCACCGCCTTGACTGCGCCGGGGGGCCAACGAGCGGGAGCAGCGAGCGGGAGCAGCGGCCGGGGGCGGCGACGGGAGGCGGACCCATGGAGTGGCGGCGGAGCGGGACGTGCCAGGGCGCGGACTCGACCTGCGTGGAGGTCGCGGTCGGCGACGGCGGCGTGGCGGTGCGGGACTCCAAGGACGCGGCCGGGCCGGTGCTGCGGTTCACGCCCGCGGAGTGGGCGGCGTTCCTGGCCGGCGTGCGGGCCGGCGACTTCGACCGCTGAGCTGACCCGACCGCCGAGCTGACCCGACCGCCCGAGCTGACTCGACCCGCCGAGCCGAGTCGACCGACTCGGCTCGACGGACTGGACCGTCGGGCTAAGAGGCTGCGGCCAGGGAGCGCAGCAGGCCGGCGGACCGGTCCGGGTCGAGGGCCCGGGCGGCGGACTCCGCGAAGGCCGCCGCGTAGCGCTCGACCTGCTCGGCCGAGTCGATGAGGGTGTTGGCGGTGAGCTGCTCCAGGTAGACGACGTGCGGGTCGGCCGGGTCGGCGAAGGAGAACAGGGTGAACGCGACCCCCCAGCGCGGTGTAGGCGCCGGCCCCGAACGGCAGCACCTGCAGGCAGACGTGGTCCTGCCCGGCCAGCTCGGCCAGCCGGTCGAGCTGGCCGGCCAGCACCTCCGGTCCGCCGACCTCGCGGCGCAGCGCGGCCTCGTCCAGCAGCACGTGCAGGCGCGGCGGCTGGGGCCGGGTCAGCAGCTCCTGCCGGCGCAGCCGCAGCGCGATCCGGCGCTCGACGTCGGCCGGCGGGACCTCCGCGGCCGCCGTCACGATCGCCCGCGCGTACGCCGGTGTCTGCAGCAGGCCGGGCACCAGCGGGCCGGCG
>DATINN010000482.1:0-14296 GCA_035474175.1 Mycobacteriales bacterium
GGTTGATCCGGGTACGGAGCCGGCCGCCGGCGGCCGGATCGGCGTCCTTCTCCGCGGCCCAGGTGTCCCAGCTGTCCTCCAGGTGACTGATCCGGGCGCGCAGGACGGGCAGTGCCGTCTCCACGGCGGCCAGCCGCACCTCCAGCCGGGTGAGCGCGGCCCGGGCCGCGTCCCGCGCCTGCACCAGCGTGTCGGCGGCGGCGAGCGCGGGGCTGTCCACCGCCGCGGTGAACCCGTCCAGCTCGACGGTGAGCCCGGTGGTGCCGGCCAGGGCGCCCGCGGTGAGCGTGGCGAGCTCGGACGGCGAGGTCGTGACGGTCGCGGCCGTGAGCGTGTAGTCGGTCCGGACGAGGGAGAGCAGGTCGAGTGCGGCGCCGAGGGTGCCGCCGGCGGTCGGCGGGACGTCGTCCTCCTCCTCCACCCCCTCGCCGCCGGCTTCGGCCGCCAGGTTCGGGAGCAGGGCGCCGCCGGCCGGGTCGGCGGGGGTGCCGTCGAGCAGCGCCGGCAGCGGCCCGAGCTGGGTCGTGAGCCGGGACAGCCGGTCCCGGACGAGGCGGGCGGTGGCCGCGCCGGCCAGCAGCGCCCGGTCGTCCACCACGAGCAGCCGGCCGCCGCCGGCCAGCTTCGGGACGACCGCGTCGCGGACGGCCGCGGCCGCCGCGGCCAGGGTCTGGTGCGCGAGCCAGGGTCCGAACGCGCCGGCGCCCTCGCCCACCGTCACCGTCCCGGTCGGTGCGTCCGGCACCGTGGGCAGGTCCAGCAGCGAGGTCGATGCGGCCTGGTTCGCGGTCGCGATGGCCTGGCGGTATTTGGCCTTCTCCGCGGCGAGCTGGAGCCGCTTGCCCTCGTCGTCCAGGACGACCGGCGGTGGGTCGTCCTTCGTGTCGGCCATGCCGGCTCCTCCCCGTACGCCTGCGAGACGGCTGCATGGTGACAGAAACGCCCCCGCCGGACGGCCGTTCTGCCACACTCCGGCCTCGTCCGGCGCGGCACGTCGATGGGGGACGTCATGTGCGAGGAAACCGCCGAGTTCAGCACGATCACCGGTCCGCGGGATCGGGTCCAGTGGCTCATGGAGCGCTGGGAGGAATTGCTGCTGGACACCGGGCAGCCGGAGTTGCGGGTGCGCTGGTACGACCTGGCCGAGCTGGGCCCGGAGTACGCGGAGCCGGACTGCGGGGCGGTCGCGGTCGCGCTGCACCCGCGCGGGGAGGCCACCCGTACGGCGGCCTCGATCACCGCGGCGCTCGACCTCGCCGGGGAGTTCCGGCTGCGCTGCGAGCCCGGGCACACCTTCGCCGGATCGGCCGGGGGCGGGGGCGGTGGCGCGCAGCTCGACCCGTACCAGGTCCAGCGGGCGCTGGCGTTCGTGCCCACGCCACCGAGGCGGGCCGGCTCCCGGGTCGCCGTGCTGGACACCGGTGTCGACGTCGCGGCGAACGCGCTCGTCGACGTCACCAACGGCTGGCCGCTCGGTGGTCAGCCGGTCTCCGACCCGCACGGGCACGGCTCGGCCGTCGCGCAGGCGATCCGGGCGGTGACGCCGCACGCCGACGTGGTCCCGATCCGGGTGCTCGACGCGTCGAACAAGGGCACCTCGCAGGCGATCTACCAGGGTCTGATCGCCGCGCTCTGGGACGGCCAGGGCTGTGACGTGGTCAACGCGAGCTTCGGCGTGGACGCGGCGACGGCCTGCGGCACCGCGCTCGGCCAGACGTTCCAGTATCTGCTGACCCTGCGGCGGCAGAGCTGGCACCGCAGCCCGCCGCCCGCGCTGGTGGTGGCGGCCGGGAACAACCGGACCTCGCTGCGGTCCCCGGCCACCGCCGTCGGCGCGTACGTCGTCCCCGCCGTGGACCTCAACGGTGCCGAGGCCACCTACTGCAAGCAGCTCACCCTGGGTCCCGGCGTGCAGAGCTATCCCGCTCCCGGCGGCGAGAAGGCCGACCCGCTCGGGACGTACTACAGCGGCACCGAGATCTACGGCACCTCCTTCGCGGCCGGGTTCGTCTCCGGCGCCCTGCTCGCCTGAGGCGGGGTGCGGGGCCGTACTGACTCGGAGGGGACCGTGCGATCCCCTCCGAGTCGTGTCGTCCAGTGGTGCCCGTCAGTGCAGGTGCATGGCGGAGCCCTGGGCGGCGAGGACCGACGGCATCCGTACGAAGGCGACGACGCCGAGCAGCACCGCGATGACGGCGGCGGCCAGGAACCCGCGGGAGAAGCCGGCGGCGACACCAGCCGGACTGGTGAGGCTGCCCGCCGTGGCGGCGAGGGCGGCCAGCACGGCGACGCCGAGGGCGGCGCCGATCTCGTGTCCGGTCATGAGGAACCCAGACGCCATGCCGGCGTGCTGCGCAGGGATGCCCGCCATCGCGGTGACCGAGACGCAGACGAAGACCAGTCCGACACCGAGCCCGGCAAGCAGCAGTCCGGGCAGCAGGTCGAGGCCGTAGTGCGCGGAGGCGGGCGCCGTCGACAGCAGGGCGGCTCCGGTGGCGGTGAGGGCGAAGCCGGCGGCGGCGACCGTACGGGGCGCGGCGTGGGTCAGCAGCGCGCCGGCCAGGTGGGTGCCGACGGCGATGGCGAGCGCGAGCGGGAGGAAGGCGACGCCGGCGCGCACCGCGGAGAAGCCGAGCACGGTCTGGAAGAAGATCGACGTCAGGAAGACCGCGCCGACCAGGATGCCGGTGACGCCGAGCATGACGGTCGTGCCGGACACGAGCGTGCGGATCTTCCAGGTGTGCGGCGGGACCAGCGGCCGCTGGACGTGCCGCTCGATGAGTACGAACGCCGGCAGCAGCAGGGCGGCCAGACCGAGCGGGACGAGGGTGCGGACCGACAGCCAGCCGTGGGCGGCGGCGCCGCCGAGGCCGTACATCAGGGTGGTGAGGCCGCCGATCGCGGTCAGCGCGCCCGGCAGGTCGAACTGACCCAGGTCCGCGCGGGGGCTGGTGTCCTTGGGAAGGACGGTGAGCGCGACGAGGAGGGCGGCGGCGCCGATCGGGACGTTGATCCAGAAGATCAGCTGCCAGCCGGCCCAGGTGGTGAGGGCGCCGCCGAGGAGCACGCCGCCGGCCACGCTGAGGCTGCCGGCCGCGCCCCAGAGTGCAAGTCCCTTCCGCCGTTGGGCTCCGGAGTACGTGGTCATCACGAGGGAGAGCGCGGCCGGGGTCATCAGGGCCGCCCCGAGGCCCTGGGTGGCGCGGGCGGCGATGAGCTCGGTCGCGCCACCGGCGAAGCCGCTGAGCAGCGAGGCGCCGGTGAACGTCGACAGGCCGGCGAGGAAGACCCGCCGCCGGGGGAGCAGGTCGGCGATGCGGCCACCCAGCAGCAGTCCGCCGCCGGACAGCAGCAGGTAGGCGGTGACGAGCCACTGCAGATCTCCGGTGCCGAGGCGCAGGGAACGGCCGATCGTGGGCAGGGCGGTGTTGACGACCGAGATGTCGAGGACGACCAGGATCTGCGCGGTCAGGGCGACCGCGAGCACGGACCAGGATCGGCGCGGCGGGTTCTCGGTGACGGCGGCGGGTGCTGCGGTGTGCATGACGGCTCCTCGGCTGGCGGGACGGCGGTGGTTCAGCGGGACGGCGGTGGTTCACCGCGCGGGCAGGGGTGATCTGGCGGGACGGCGGTGATTCAGCGCGCGGGCAGGGGTGATCTGGCGGGACGGCGGTGACCTGGCCGGACGGTCGTGGTTCAGCGCGCGGGCAGGGGCGCCCCGGTCCGTACGGAGCGGACGACGTCGGTGATGGCGCGGGCGGAGACGCCGGCCCCGCGCGGATCGTCGAGAAGCCCGGCGTGGGTCGTGTCGGCCAGCCGGTGGCTGCTCGTGGTGGACAACGCGGCCAGCCGGTCCTGAGCCGCGCTCCAGCCCCGGGTGTCGCGCTGGGTCTCCGCCGCCGTGACGACGACGAGCGGCCGGCCGGCCAGGCCGGTGAGCGCCCCGGCCTGGGCGAAGACCGTCGGGTAGACCGAGAGCTCGTCGCGCATGCTGCGCAGGCCCCGGGGGCTGCTGGCGAAGTCCCGCGCCTGCTGCGCCGCCCGGGCCGGGAGCCCGTCCGAGGCAGGCATCAGCCGGGTCAGGCCCAGCCGGGCGATGCTGGGCAGGAGGGCGGTCAGGCGCCGCATCATGGCGTACTGGCCGGGATAGTCCGGCAGTGCGGTGAACTGGTTCGGGCCGGCGGAGTCGAGCAGCACCATCCCGGCGACCTCGGCCGGATACCGGGCCATGTACGTCAGCGCGTAGACGCCGCCGGTGGAGTGGCCGACGAGCACGTACGGGCCGGTCTCGTGGGCGCGGACGAGCAGCGTGTGCAGGTCGGCCGCGACCTGCGCGCCGTCCTGCGGCCGGGGTGCGTCGCCGGACCAGCCCTGCCCGGCCCGGTCGTACGCGCAGACCCTGGTGTCCTGGCCGACGGTCGCGGTGACCAGGCTCCACAGCGGGGAGGTCTCGCCCAGGCCGTTCTCCAGCACGACGGTGGGACCGCCGGACCCGGCGCAGTTCAGGTGCAGCCGGTGGCCGCCGACGTCGTACGACGTCCCGGGCCTGGGGTCGTCCGCCGCCGTGACGGTGGCTGTGACGGTGGCGTAGCCCCCGCCGACCGCCGCGGCGGCCAGGACGGCCACGACCGGGACGAGCAGCCCGCGGCCGGGACGGACCCGGCGCACCCGCGGAACCATCCAGGCGGCCAGCGCCAGCACGGCCGGCGGCCACACCCAGCCGGCCGCGGTCAGCGCGCCGTCCCCGGGGGCGAGCGTCAGCAGGGCCAGCCCGGCGCCCCCCATCAGCACGGCCGGGACCAGCGCCCACCGCTGCGGCGCTCCGGTCCAGCGAACCGAGAGGACGGCCAGCACGGCCCAGCCGAACCCGAACGCGAGCAGGACCGAGCCGGTGATGGCGTGCTCGCCCGCCCCGGCGAAGACGACGAGCGTCAGCAGGGCGGCACCCAGCAGGCCGGTCCCCAGCCCGATCCCGATCGCCCAGCGGATCGGTCCCGGTCCGGGGGAGGCATCGGCCAGCCGGTCGATGAGCGTGGCGGTGGTCATGGCGGTGGTCCTTCCTCGACGTGGTGGTCCGAGAGTGGGCGCGACGGCGGGCGCTCGACCCGGTCAAATGGCCGGGATCGCCGGGTACGGTCGGCCCGTGCTGCAGGGGCGGGACGTCGAGCGGGCCGCGCTGGCCGGGCTCGTCGACGGGGCCCGGCACGGCCGCGGTGGCGCGCTCGTGCTGCGCGGGGAGGCCGGCGTGGGCAAGTCCGCGCTGCTCGAGGATCTGCTCGCCGGTGCGGCCGGCGTCCAGGTGCTGCGGACCCAGGCACTGGAGTCGGAGTCGCCGCTGGCCTTCGCCGCCCTGCACCAGCTGCTGCGCCCGCTCCTGCGGTTGCTGGACCGGATCCCGGCCCCGCAGGCGCGGGCGTTGCAGGTCGCGTTCGGTCAGGCGGAGGGTCCGGCGGTCGAGCCGTTCCTGGTCGCGCTCGCGACCCTGTCGATGCTGACCGAGGCGGCCGAGGAGGCCCCGGTCCTCGGGCTGGTCGACGACGCGCACTGGCTCGACGCGGCGTCGGCCGACGCCCTGCTGTTCGCCGCCCGCCGGCTGCACGCCGACCCGGTCGCGATGGTGCTCGCGGCCCGGGACGGTGCGCCGTTCGTGGCCGACGGGATCCCGTCGCTCGTGCTCGCGGGGCTGGACGCGACGGCGGCGCGGGTGCTGCTCGGGCAGCGGGCCGGCCACCCGCTGCCCGAGGAGGTGATCGAGCAGCTCCTGGCCGAGAGCGGCGGCAATCCGCTGGCGCTGGTGGAGCTGCCGACCGCGCTGACGGCGGCGCAGCTGCGCGGGACCGCGCCGATGCCGGCGCGGCTGCCGCTGACGGCCGACGTGGAGGCGGTGTTCCTGGACCGGTCCCGCCGGCTGCCGGCGGCGGTGCGGACGGTGCTGCTGGTCGCGGCCGCCGACGACTCCGGCCGGACGGCGACGGTGCGCCGCGCGGCCGCGACCCTGGGCGCGGACGCGCTGGACGACGCCGAGCGGTCGGGCCTGCTGCTGATCGACGGCGACAGCGCGCGGGTGCGGCATCCGCTGGTCCGGTCGGCGATCTACCAGGCCGCGACCAGCGGGCAGCGACGGGCGGTGCACCAGGCTCTCGCCGACGCCCTCGCCGACGACCCCGATCGGGAGGCGTGGCACCGCGCCGCCGCCGCCGACGGACCCGACGACGGCGTTGCCGCGGCCCTGGACCGGGTCGCGAGCCGGGCCGAGCGGCGCGGCGGGTACGCCGCCGCCGCGGCCGCCTACGAGCGCGCCGCCGCGCTGACCACCGGCGAGCAGCCCCGGGCGGCGCGGTCGTTCGGCGCCGCCCGCAACGCCTGGTCCTGCGGGCAGCCGGCCCGGGCCCGCACGCTGGCGGCCGCGGCGCGGCGCGGGACCGAGGACCGGCTGCTGCGGGCCGACATCGACCGGCTGCGCGGCCGGATCGAGGTCAACGTCGGCTCCGCGTCCGATGCCCACCGGATCTTCACCGCGGCCGCCCGGGCCGTGGCCTCCGCCGACGCGGATCGCGCGCTGGAGATGGCGGTGGCCGCCGCTGTCCTGGTCGTGTACGGCGCGGACAGCGGGGAGACCGTCGACCCGTCCGCCCTGCCCGGCGACACCTCCCGACGGCGCTGCCTGACCCGCCTGCTGGCGAGCATGACCGCGGCCGCGCGCGGGGACGTGGCCACCGCGATCACGGCGCTGGGGGACGCCCTGGAGGAGGGCGCCGCGGTGACCGACCCGGACGTGCTGGCCAATCTCGGCAATGCCGCCCTGCACCTCGGCGACGACGAGGCCCACCGCCGCTGCCTCACCGCGATGCTCTCCGGCGCCCGGGCCGGCGGCGCCGGCATGCTCGTCCTCTACGCCTTGCCGCGGCTGGCCTTCCACCAGTTGCTCTCCGGTCAGTGGGCCGCCGCGGCCGGCTCCGCCGCCGAGGCACTCGCCCTCGCGCCGCGACCACTGCGGGCCGCCCCGCTGGCCTGGCTGACGCTGCTCGCCGCCCTGCAGGGCCGGCCCGACTACGACGACCTGTCGGCCGAGCTGCGGACCGCCACCGAGAGCCATCCGCTGGGCATCCTCACCGACCCGGTCCACGATCTGACCCGCTGGGCGACCGGCGTCCGGGCGGCCCGCGGCGGCGACGTGCACACCGCCCTGCACCACCTCGCCCGGATCCGGCTGCCGGTCATCGCCCGGATGGCCGCCGTCGACCGCGTCGACGCCGCGGTCCGGGCCGACGACCGGGAGCGGGCCGCGACCTGGACCGCCGAGCTGACCGCATTCGCCGACGCGACCCGGTGGCCGTGGGCCAAGGCCGCCGCCGCCCACGGGCGGGCACTGCTGGCCGGCCCGGCGCAGGCACCCGGGCAGTTCGAGGACGCGCTGCGCCACCAGGGCCGGCCCTACGACCGGGCCCGCACGCACCTCGCGTACGGGGAGTTCCTGCGCCGGGCCCAGCGCCGCGTCGACGCCCGCACGCAGCTGCGGCTCGCGCTGGAGACCTTCCAGGACCTGCAGGCCGAGCCGCTCGTCGAGCACGCCACCCGGGAACTGCGCGCCTCCGGGGAGACCGCTCGCACCCGCGATCCCTCGACCCTCCTCGCGCTGACGCCCATGGAGCTCCGGGTCGCCGAGCTGGTCCGGCAGGGACTGTCCAACAAGGACATTGCCGCCCAGTGCTGGATCTCACCGCGCACCGTCGCCTTCCACCTCCGCAACTGCTTCACGAAGGCCGGTGTCACCTTCCGCGGTGAGCTCGCCCAACTGCAGATCGGCTAGCTCCGCTCCCGTCAGGCGGTGGGGTTCTCCGGGGCGGAGTCCGCCGGCCGCCCGGGGCGCAGGGACCGCCGGGCGAGGTGGCCCCAGCGGCGCAGGTCGCCGGTCGGCTCGTGGGAGGCGAGGTTCGGCTGCAGCCGGGGCGGCGCGGTGTCGGCGGCGACGGTGACGTCGATCGAGTCGACGTCCTCGGGGATGCGGACGAACCGGGGCCGCAGCCGGCCCCCGACGGTCTCGACGACGGTGATCGGCGAGGACAGCCGGTAGCTGATCGTCGTCTCGTCCCCGCCGGCGACCTCCCGCAGGCGCGGCGCGAACGGCATCCCGGCGTCCTCGGTCTCGCCGGCCTCGTGCTCGCTCAGGTCGACGAGGAGACGGCGGCTGCTGTCGTCGTAGTGCAGCCGCCGCACGCTCGCCAGCACGAACAGCGGCGCCGCGCCGTCGTTGCGCACCGCGATCGTGAGGTCGTACCAGGCCGGGGCCGCGTCCGTCATCGCCGCGGTCACCTGCTCGGGACTCAGCGGCGTCAGCCGTACGTCGGTCACCCGCAGGGCGTCAGCCATGGTCGACCTCGCTCCGTGGTCGCGTCAGGTAGCCCAGCCCGCCCAGCACGAGCCGCAGATCGGCGGGCGGGCCGTCGGTCCACTGCGCCAGCAGGCGCCGGGCGAAGCGGTCGCGGGTCTCGGGGCGGGTCAGGATCCGGCCGGCCAGGACGGCCAGCTCGCGGTGCGCGTCCGCGGCCCGCAGCTCGGACGGCGGCGGCAGCGGGATGCCCGCCACCCAGGCGCCGAGCTCCGGCAGCAGGTGGCCGGCGGCCGGACCACCGGCGGCCGGACCACCGGCGTGCCGCGCGGCACCGCGGAGGAAGGCCGCGATCCCCTCGAACGCCCAGGCGAAGACCGCGGGTGGGCGGCCGTCCACGGCCAGGATCTCGCGGGCGATGCCCGAGAAGAGGTAGGCCGGCGGCCGGGACCGTGGCGGCAGCGGCGCCGGCGTGGCGCCCGCGGCCAGGATCCCGGCCGCGGCGACCGCGTCGTCCGCGGCCTCGGCCAGGGCACCGGCGGGCCACGGCGTTTCCGCGAGCTGGGCCAGGTAGCCGTCCAGGACCAGGTCCACGGTCCTGGCCAGCGCCGGCGTGTCGGCGTCGGTGCCCAGGTACGCCTCGGCCGTGGTGAGCAGGTGGAGCGTCGGCTGCACGACGAAGGACAGCACCGCGTCGCGGAGCGCCGGCTGCTCCTGCATGACCCGGGCCAGCGGCGGCCCGAACCTGCCGTACAGGTCGAGCGCGGGCTGCGCGACCAGCGCGCCCCAGAGGCCCATGCTGCGGTATTCGGCCCGGGCCCGGCGCAGCGCCGTGATCTCGGCGGCGTCGGGGGAGCCGAGCGCCGCGGTCGCGACGACCGCCGGGCACTTCCAGCCCGGGCTCCAGCCCTTCTTCTCCGGCGAGCACTTCGGGAAGGTCACGCCACCGTGGGACGGCGTGCCCGGGCCGCCGCGATCGTAGGTGGAGTTGCGCAGCGTCAGCCCGAGCTGGCCGCGGAAGACGTTCTCGTCGGCGATCGCCTGGATCTCCCGGTCCCGCCGGGTCACCCCGAGGTCGCCCTTGATGTCGTGGTAGGCGTGCGCGAGCTCGTGGTAGAGCAGGACCTGCCGGGGCAGGTAGATGTCCTGCGAGTCCTGGTCCTTCACCGTCCAGTGCTGGCCGGCGGCGTCGGTGATGTCGTACCAGATGCTGATCGAGGTGTCCGCGCCCGTCCGGGTCCTGGTGAGGCCGGCGCTGTCCGAGATGGCGCCGACATCGGGGATGACGTGGGAGTAGCCCACGCCGGAGATGATGACGGGCACCGGCGAGTTCACGAGCTCCAGGATCCGGGACGACGAGGCGACCGCCCCCTGCTTCTGCGTGTACGAGACCTGCCGGGCGAACAGCGTCGGCTCCGTGGCCGTGAGCCCGGCGTCGCAGCGGACGATGTCCACGAGGTCGGCGAACACGACGTCGGGGTTGCCGACCTGGAGCGACAGGATGATCGCCATGGCGTCAGTCCGTCCCGGTGTCGGTGCTGCGGACGGCGGCGACCCGGTCGCCACCGGCCATCTCGACGCCGACGACGGATCCTCGGCCGTCCAGCGTCAGCGTCGTCGGCCAGAGCCGGACGCCGGCGCCCCGGGTCAGGGCGCCGCGGGGGTCGGGGAACAGCGGCAGGTCGAGCCGGAGCTCCGCCCGCAGCGCCTCGACGGCGCGGGCGTCGGCACCGTCGACGACGACCGCGACGTAGCCGTCGTCGTCGTCGCGGTCGCGGAGGCGCTCGAGCGCGGCGCGGCTCGAGGCCGCGTCCCTCGTCACGAACAGCACGGTCGAGCCGGCGACGCTGCCGCGACCGAGCGGCACGGGCGGGCACCGCGGCGACGCGAGCCGGATCGGCAGGTCGCGGTCGAGCTCGATCCCGGTGCGTACCGGGGCCGCCGCCGGCGGCCCGCTCGGGACCAGCCGGGTGTCGAGCATCCGGGTGAGGACGGCGGCGTCCACGCGGCCGTCGTGCGCCCAGCGGACCGCGCCCGCCGGGCTGAGCAGGCGCCACGCGACCTCGCGGCCCTGCGCCGGCACGGCCAGCGCGGTGGACCAGCTCCCGCGGACGTCCTCGACCACCGACAGCGGCGCGGGCAGCCGTTCCCGCAGCGCGTCGAGCCGCGGGCGCACCGCCTCGGCGTCGCGGTCGAGCGCGCCGTCGGCGAAGACCAGGACGACCAGGAGACCGGCCCCGTCGGCGCGGGACGCCTCCAGCCCGCGGACGAGGACGTCGGCCGGCTCGTCGTCGAGCCGGTCCCGCAGGTGCAGGACGAGCGTGTTGGAGGCCGTCGCCGTGTCGGCGACGCCGGCCCGCAGCAGGCCGATCTCCGGCGCCCGTCCCCGCACCGCCCGCAGCGGGTCGCAGATCCGCAGGTACGGACCGACCTCGTACGGCAGCCGGAACTCGTACCCGAACCGGGTGCACTCGACGGTGCTGGCGACCGGCACCAGCACCCCGCTGTACGGGTCCACCTGCACGCCGCTGACCGTGAGGCACAGGCGCCCGGTGCCGTCGAGGCCGGGCAACGGCAGGCCGTGCGGGCGGGCCAGGCCGAACCGGCTGGGCGGCTCGTGCGGCCGGCGCAGGACGAAGGTGTCCTCCTGGGTCGACGCGCCCGGCGGCCCGGGTGCGGGCTCGACCGGGTTGGTGAACCACGTCCAGGTCCAGGCGAAGCGGTCGATGCGGCCGCCGGGGATCCAGCTCTCGATGGCGTCGAAGCCGTCGCCGGAGGGCGTACGGACGAAGGACACCTCCGGGCGACGCCGGTGGCTGAGCGAGACCGGGCCGGACAGCACGACGCCGTCGGCGTCGAACCGCGCGCCGACGAAGTGGGCGTCGGCGGCGGGGTCGAGGCTGCGGAGCGCCTGCACGAGCGCGTCCCGGGAGGCGGACGGGTCTAGGCCGTCGAGCGTCGCCTGGGCGTTCGCGAGCGGGCCGGCGAGCTGGGCCGGCGCGTTCTTCAGCACGGCGTCGCGGACGACCGCGACCACCAGGGCCGCCTTGGGGCCGCCCCGGACGTCGGCGACGGGCGCCCCCAGCGCGCGGACGGACAGGAACTCCGTCCCCGGGTTGAAGGAGAGCCCGACGTACTGGTCGATGGTGAACGTGGTGCGCAGGTCCTTGGCCTCGACCGAGCCCAGGGTGAAGACGCCGCTGCGGTAGAGCCGCGAGGCCCAGCCCACGCCGGTCAGCCGCACGCGCAGCACGCCGGTGCCGGGGAGGAGGACGGACCCGCCGAGCCACTCGACCGCGGCGGTGTCGACCCGGAGGTGGTAGTCGATGGTGAGCCCGCCGCCGAACCCGCCGTCGACCTCGTGGTGCACGTCGACCTGGCGGCCGGCGACCGGATCGAGGAAGGGCTGGATCCGGCCGGTGATCGCGTCGGCGCTGACCGCGAGAGCGAGGTCGTGCCCGTCGAGGACGATGCGCCCGACGCTGGCCAGGTCGCCGGCCGGGGCGGCCGGGCCCAGCCCGTACGGCAGGGCGATGGCCGAGTCGGCCGGCCCGTCTCCGACCACCAGGCTGCGGATCCGCCGGAACCGGCTGCTGACCCGCTGCGGCTCCGGCTCGAACTGGTTGGCCAGCACGGCGGCGAACTGCCGGTCCAGGTGGGCCCGGACCTGCGGCTCGTCCAGGAGCTGGGTCAGGGCCAGCTCGGACGACTCGTTCAGCAGGGTGCCCTGGAAACGGACCGTGTCCGCGACGACGCGGAACCAGAAGTAGTCCCCGGCGATCCCGCGCCAGCCCAGGCAGCGCGGGTCGATGTCGTGCCGGCGGTACTCCGCGGTGACGGTCCCGTGGATGAGGTCGGCGAGCGGCACCGTGCCCGGGTCGGCGCGGTAGCGGGCGCGGACGCCGAACTCGACCCGGAACCGGTCGGTGGCCCCGTCGATCAGCTGCAGGTACGGCACGCCGATCTGGGCCGCGATCGAACCGCGCTGGTCCGGGATCGTCGGATCGTCCAGGCGCAGGTAGACGACGTGCGGGACGCTCGGGTCGGCCGCGGAGGCGAAGGCGTTCTGGTGCATGGTGGCGGTGAGCCGGCGCAGCGTCCCGCCGCTGATCTGCAGCACGGCCTCGAAATCGCCGGTCAGGGGATTCGACATCCTGCCGTCCTCTCCTGCCGCGGTGCGCCGGACCCTAGCCAACCCGGGCGCCCCCGGGACCCGATCGCAGCAGGTGTGCCCGGACGGGCAGACCCGGCCGCCGGGACTCAGCCGGTCCGGAATGGGTAGCGATGGAGCATGGGACGGCTGCGGGACGCGACGATCTGGGCGGTGACGTGCGCGCTGGCGGCCGTGGTCGGGGTGGCGATCGGCCTCGGTTACGTGGGCGTCACCCGCCAGCAGGCCGCGGTGTCGGCCGGATCGTCGCTGCCGGGTCCGGTCGAGCCCCGGACGGGCGGGGCGGCGCCGTCGCCGGCCCCGCCGGCCGCGTCCCCGGAGACCTCGTCGGCCCGGGCGGCCGGGTCCACCGACGTGGTCGCGACCAGGCCGACCGGTCCTGCCGCGGGACGGAAGCCGGTCGCGGTCAAGCCCCGGCACCCCGCGGCCCAGCGCCCGGCCCCGGACAGGCCCGACGCCAAGCCCCCGAAGCCGCCGAAGCCCCCGAAGCCCCCGAAGACCGAGAAGGCAGAGAAGGCCGCGGAGGCCGAGAAGTAGGCCGGTCAGTAGTCGTCGACGGGTTCGGTGCGGATCTCGGTGACGTCGTCGATCTCGTCGATCTCGGCCAGCAGGGTGGTGATCTGGCCGCGGCCGACCAGCTCGAGCTGGACCTGCACGAGCGTGTCGACGGCCGGCCGGGTCTCGATGCGGGTGACGGCCCAGCCGGCGGTGGTGCAGGTCCGCAGGACCTGGCGCAGGATGCCGCGGCCGTCGACGTACGTGCAGGTGATGCCGGTGGTCGCGGGCTGGTTGCCGGACAGGCGGCGGGTCAGCGGGGTCAGTCCGTACAGGACGCCGAAGTGGCCGGCGGTGCACAGCAGGGCCAGGATCGGCAGGCCGGCGGCGGCCGCGGTGCCGATGGCCGCGGTGAGCCAGATGGTGGCGGCGGTGGTCAGGCCGCGGACGGTGCCGCGTTGCACGAAGATGAGCCCGGCGCCGATGAAGCCGAGCCCGGAGACGATCTGGGCCGCGACCCGGGACGGGTCGACGGTGACCTGACCGGGGACCACGACGTCCTGGAAGCCGTACTTGCTGATCAGCAGGAACAGCGCCGACCCGAGCCCGACGATGGTGTGGGTGCGCAGGCCGGCCGACTTCTGCCGCAGCTGCCGTTCGACGCCGATCGCGGCGGACAGGACGAAGGCCAGCCCGAGCTCGCCGACCTGCTCCCAGCCCTGCCCGTACATCCGGCAGAGCTTAATCGGGATGGTCACCCGCCGATGGCCGGCCGGGGCGGGAGTATTGAGGCATGAGCGTGGAACGGGTCAACCCGGGCGAGCTGGCCGCGCCGCGGGGCTTCTCGCACGCGGTGGTCGGCCGCGGCACGGTCGTCTTCCTCGCCGGCCAGACGGCGCTGGACGGCGGCGGGCGCATCGTCGGGGAGACCCTGCCCGAGCAGTTCCGCCAGGCGCTGACCAACCTCCTCGTCGCGCTGCGGGCGGCCGGCGGTGAGCCGGGCGGGCTCGCCAGCATCACCGTCTACATCACCGACGTCGAGGACTACAAGGCGCGGGCGCGCGAGATCGGCGCGATCTGGCGCGAGCTGGTCGGTCGCGACTACCCGGCCATGGCCGGGATCGGCATCAGCCGGTTGTGGGACGCCGAGGCCAAGGTCGAGATCCAGGGCTTCGCCGTCATCGACGGGTAGCCACCCTCAGGGCGCGGCCCGCACGGCGTCGACGAAGGCGTCGGCCCGCCCGGCCAGCCCGTCGACGCGCTCGGCGGCCAGGATGCCGCGCCGCTTGAGCCGGGAGATC
>DATINN010000483.1:0-6099 GCA_035474175.1 Mycobacteriales bacterium
TGCCCAAGCTCTGCGCCCACCGGGGGTTGGCCAGCTGACGGGCGACTCCGTCGATGAGCAGCTCCCCGTCGGTGTGCTCGTGGGCACCGGCCAGGATCTTGATGAACGTCGACTTGCCAGCACCGTTGTCGCCGAGCACGCAGGTCACCTCGCCGGCGCGGACGGTGGTCGAGATGTCCTTGAGCGAGATGACGCTGCCGAAGAACTTGGAGATGCCGCGCACCTCCAGCAGCGGGGCGCCGGCGTCGCCGTGCGCGCCGCCGGCGGCCGAGGCGTCCGGGACGGTCGTGGTCACGCGCGTCACCTCCTGGTCTGCTCGGCGTAGCGGCGGACGAACTGGTTGGCCAGCACGGCCAGCAGCAGCATCGCGCCGAGGAAGAACCGGAACCAGTCCGCGTCCCAGCCGGCGTAGACGATGCCCTGCGAGGTCATGCCGAAGATCAGCGCGCCGAGCGAGGCGCCGATCACCGACCCGTAGCCGCCGGTGAGCAGGCAGCCGCCGATCACCGCGGCCACGATGAACGTGAGCTCCTGGCCGATGCCGGTGTTGGCCTGCACCGAGGTCAGCCGCACGGCCTGGATGGTGCCGACCAGCCAGCCCGCCGCCGAGACGGTCATGAACAGGGTGATCTTCGTCCGCCGGGCCGGCACGCCGACGTTGCGGGCGGCCGGGCTGTCCCCGCCGACCGCGAAGGTCCAGTTGCCGAAGCGGGTCCGCAGCAGCACCCAGGAGCCGATCGCGGTCAGCGCCAGCCACCACAGGATCGCGACCCGGAAGCCGACCCCGCCGAGGGTGATCGTGCTGGCGAACAGCGTCCTGGCCGCGCCGTACCCGGCGGTCTGCTCGATGGCGTTGACCTGGACGGTGTCGGTGATGACCTTGGTGATGCCGAGGTTGAGCCCCTGCAGCATCAGGTACGTGCCGAGCGTGATGATGAAGCTGGGCAGGCCGGTCCGCACCACGAGGTAGCCGTTGAGGAACCCGATGGCCAGCGCCACCAGCAGCGACGCGACGATCGCGGCCCACAGGTTCCAGCCGTAGTACGTGGAGAGCAGGCCGGTGGTGAGCCCGGTGGTGCCGATCATCACACCGGCCGACAGGTCGAACTCGCCACCGATCATGAGCAGCGCGACCGCGACCGCCATGATCCCGATCGTCGAGGCCGGGTCGAGCCAGTTGGCCACGCCCCGGCCGCTGCGGAACACGTCGGACAGCGCGGCGAAGAACACGAACACGATCACGGCGCCGATCAGCGCGCCGAGCTCCGGCTTCAGCAACAGCCGCCGGAGCACGCCGACCCGGGTCACCCGTTCATCGACGGGCACCTCGGCGAGTGCGGTCATGGGAATCCCTCCGGTACGGGACAGGGCCGGTACGGGGCTGGTACGGGGCTGGTACGGACGGGCGGGGCGGGGCCGCGACCGGCCCCGCCCCACGGCGTCAGCGGGTGCCGGCCTTGGCCAGGTCGGCGATCTTGGCCGCGTTGTCCTTGGTGATGAACCCGGGACCCGTGAGCACGGGCTGGCCGCCACCGAGGGTGTTGAGGTTGGCCTTGTAGAGCGTCAGCATGACCACCGGCAGGTAGCCCTGCTCGTACTGCTGCTGGTCGACGGCGAAGGTGATCTTGCCGCCCTCGATCGCGGAGATGACGTCGGCGTTGACGTCGAAGGTGGCGAGCTTGGCCGACGACCCGGAGTCGGTCACCGCGGTGACCGCGACCGCGGCCACGCCCGGGTTGAGGGTGAGCACGCCGTTGATGGACTTGTCCGCCTGCAGCTTGGACTTGATCGTCGCCTGCGCCGCCTGCAGGTCGTTGCCGTCGACCTGGAGGTTTTCCACGGTGCCGCCGAGCCCGGTCTTCGCGCCGGAGCAGCGCTGCTCCAGGCCGACGTTGCCGGCCTCGTGGACCACGCACAGCAGCTTGCTGACGCCCTCGCCCTTGAGCTTCTGGCCGGCGCCCTGGCCGGCGATCGTCTCGTCCTGCCCGACGTGGCTGAGCGCGCCGAACGCGGCCGACTGGGCCTGCCCGGAGTTGATCGTGACGACCGGGATGCCGGCCGCCACGGCCTTCTGGATCGAGGACTTCAGCGCGTCCGGGTTGGCCATCGACACGACCAGCCCGTCGACCTTCTGGTTGACCGCGGCGTCGATGAGCTGCGACTGCTTCTGCGGGTCGCCGTCGCTCTGGTAGCTGACCTGGTCGCCCATGTCCTTGCCGGCCTTCTCCGCGCCGGCCTTGACCACGCTCCAGAACGTGTCGCCGGCCGCGCCGTGGGTGACGACCGCGATCTTGTAGCCGTACGAGCCGGCCCCGCCGCCGGACTGGGCCGCGGGGGCGGCGGCGTTGTTCTCGGTCTTGGAGCAGCCGGCCAGCAGCACCAGCGGGAGCACGGCCAGGGCGGGGAGCAGTCTCTTCCTCATCGAAGTTCTCCTCGGGGTCACGGGGGGTGCGGGGGTCAGGTTGCGGTCGGGAAGTGGTAGCTGGCGTCCGATGCGTGCTCGACCCGGGGCCAGCGCGCGGTGACGACCTTCGCACGCGTGTAGAAGGAGATTCCTTCGGGGCCGTGCACGTGCTTGTCGCCGAACAGCGAGTCCTTCCAGCCGCCGAAGGAGTAGTAGGCCATCGGCACCGGGATCGGCACGTTCACGCCGATCATGCCGACCTGCACCCCGCGGACGAACCGCCGCGCCGCCTCACCGGAGTTGGTGAACACCGCGGTGCCGTTCCCGTACGGGTTGGCGTTGATGAGGTCGATGGCCTGGTCCACCGAGTCGGCCCGCAGCACGGACAGCACCGGGCCGAAGATCTCCTCGCGGTAGACGTCCATCTCCGGGGTGACCGCGTCGATGACCGTCGGGCCGACGAAGAAGCCGTCCTCGTAGCCGGGCACGACCAGGCCGCGGCCGTCGACCGGGAGGGTCGCGCCCTGCCGCTGGCCGGAGCCGATCAGCCCGACGATGCGGTCGCGGGCCTCGGCCGTGATGACCGGGCCCATCTCGCTGCCGGCGTCGCGGCCGGAGCCGACGGTGACCTTGCGGGCCTTCTCGCTGACGACGTCGACCAGCGCGTCGGCGACCGGTCCGACCGCGACGGTGGCCGAGACGGCCATGCACCGCTCCCCCGCGGACCCGAACGCGGCCGCGACCAAGTGGTCGGAGGTGTAGTCGAGGTCGGCGTCGGGCAGCACGATCGCGTGGTTCTTGGCCCCGCCCAGGGCCTGCACCCGCTTGCCGGCCGCGCTGGCCTTCTGGTGGATGTAGCGGGCGATCGGGGTCGAGCCGACGAAGGACACCGCCGCGATGCCGGGGTGGTCGAGGATCGCGTCGACCGCGACCTTGTCGCCGTGCACGACGTTGAACACGCCGTCCGGCAGCCCGGCCTCCTGCCAGAGCTGGGCGACCACTGTGGACACCCCGGGGTCGCGCTCGCTCGGCTTGAGCACGAACGTGTTGCCGCAGGCGATCGCGACCGGGTGCATCCACATCGGCACCATGGCCGGGAAGTTGAAGGGCGTGATCCCGGCGCAGACCCCGAGCGGCTCGCGGATCGAGTAGAGGTCGACGCCGCCGGAGACCTGGTCGGAGTAGTCGCCCTTGAGCAGCGTCGGCAGCCCGCAGGCGAACTCGATGACCTCCAGGCCGCGCTGCACCTCGCCCTTGGCGTCGGAGAGGACCTTGCCGTGCTCGTCGGAGACGATCTCGGCCAGCTGCTCGGTGCGCGCGTTGACCAGCTCCCGGAAGGCGAACAGCACCTTGGTCCGGCGGCTGAGCGAGGCCTGCGACCACTCCGCGTACGCGGCCGTGGCGGCGGCGACCGCGGCGTCCACATCGGACGGCTCGGCCAGCACGACCTCGGCCTGCTGCGCCCCCGTGGCCGGGTTCCACACCGGCGCGCGGCGGGTGCCCGCACCCGCGGTGTTGGTGCCGTCGATCCAGTGCTCGATCGTCCTCATCGCTGCTCCAGGTAGGGTCGCTGACCGGCCTTGGCGGCCTCGTACGCCTTGCGAGCTTGCCGGGTGGAGTCCACCTGCGACACCTCCGCCACGGGGACGTCCCACCAGGAGGCGCTGTCCGGCGCCGGCACCAGCGGGTCGGTCTCCACGTGCACCAGCACCGGGCCGCCGCGGTGCGCCCGGGCCTCGGCCAGCCGGGCCCGGAAGTCCTCGATGCCGGCCGCCCGCAGCACCCGCACGCCCAGGCTCTCGGCGTTGGCGGCCAGGTCGACCGGCAGCACGTCGCCGTCGAGCCGGCCGCTGCCGTCGTCCCGGTAGCGGTAGCGGGTGCCGAAGCGCTGCGAGCCGAGCTCCTCCGACAGCGCGCCGATCGAGGCGAAGCCGTGGTTCTGCACCAGCACCACGAGCAGGTCCAGCCGCTCCTGCACGGCGGTGACCAGCTCCTGCGCCATCATCAGGTACGACCCGTCGCCGACCAGGACGACCGCGCGCCGGTCGGCCTCCCCGGAGTCCCGCAGGGCCAGCGCGACACCCACGCCGCCGGCGATCTCGTAGCCCATGCAGGAGTAGCCGTATTCGACGTGGTAGCCCTTGGGGTCGCGGGTGCGCCAGAGCTTGTGCAGCTCGCCCGGCATCGAGCCGGCCGCGCAGACCAGCACGTCGCGCGGGCCGGTGCCGGTGTTGACCGCGCCGATCACCTCGGACTGGGCCGGGCGCGGCTGGTGGCCCAGGTCGTACGCGTGCTGGACGGTGGCGTCCCAGTCGGCGGCCAGCGCGGTCGCCCGCTCGGTGTGCCCGGCGGGGACGCGCCAGCCGGCCAGCGCGCCGGTGAGCGCCGCCAGCCCGGCCCGGGCGTCGGCGACGACGGCCAGCCCCGCGTGCTTGGCCGAGTCCACCGCGGCCACGTTGAGGTTGACGAAGCGGACCCCGTCGGCGGCGAAGGCGGTCCGGGAGGCGGTGGTGAAGTCGCTCCAGCGGGTGCCGACGCCGATGACCACGTCGGCCTCGGCCGCCAGCCGGTTGGCCGCGGTGGTGCCGGTGCTGCCGACCGCGCCGACCGCGAGCGGGTGGTCGTAGGGCAGCGAGCCCTTGCCGGCCTGGGTCTCGGCCACCGGGATGCCGGTCGCCTCGGCGAAGGCCCGCAGCGCCTCGGTGGCCTCGCTGTAGATCACGCCGCCACCGGCGACCAGCAGCGGCTTCTGTCCACTGCGGACCGCGGCCACGGCCCGGGCCAGCGCGGCCGGCTCCGGCACCGGCCGGGCCACGTGCCAGGTCCGCTCCGCGAACAGCTCGACCGGCCAGTCGTACGCCTGGGCCTGCACGTCCTGCGGCAGCGCGATCGTGACCGCGCCGGTCTCGGCCGGGTCGGTCAGCACGCGCATCGCGCCGAGCAGCGCGGCCGGCAGCTGCTCCGGCCGCCACACCCGGTCGAAGAACCGGGACAGCGGGCGGAACGCGTCGTTGACGGTCACGTCGTGGCCGGCCGGCGACTCCAGCTGCTGCAGCACCGGCTCGGAGACCCGGGTCGCGAACACGTCGCTGGGCAGCAGCAGCACCGGCAGCCGGTTGACCGTGGCCAGCGCCGCGCCGGTGAGCATGTTGGACGAGCCCGGGCCGATCGAGGCGGTGCAGGCCCAGGTGGACAGCCGGTTGCGGTGCCGGGCGTAGGCGGCCGCGGCGTGCACCATGCCCTGCTCGTTGCGGGCGGTCACGTACGGCAGGGCGCCGGGGGCGAGCAGCTCGGCCTCCAGCAGCGCCTGCCCGATCCCGGCCACGTTGCCGTGCCCGAGGATGCCGAAGCAGCCGGCGAACAGCTGCTGCCGGACCCCGTCGCGCTCGCTGTGCTGGGCGGCCAGGAACCGGACGGTCGCCTGCGCGACGGTGAGCCTCACGCTGTCCTCCCGAACGGCAGGCGGGGGTCGACGGCCTGGTCGGCCCAGGTGTCGCGGACCCAGCTGTGGGCCGGGTCGTCGCAGATCAGCCAGGCCCGCTCGGCGGCCGGGCCGGCCATCACGTTGAGGTAGTAGAGGTCGTAGCCGGGGGCGGCCATCGCCGGCCCGTGCCACCCGTGCGGGACGAGGACCACGTCGCCGCTGCGCACCTCGGCGAGCACGTCGATGGGCCGCTCATCGCTGCCATAGACCC
>DATINN010000484.1:0-3071 GCA_035474175.1 Mycobacteriales bacterium
GATCCGGTGGACCTGCGGCGGCACGGCGCCCCAGGTCTGTCTCCATCCGGCTTTCGTCGGCAGTCGCGAGGCCCTGGATGCCGACTTCCGTTCGGTGTATCGGCGGCTCGACGGGACGCCGTTCGCCTTCACCCGCGTCGAGCAGCGTCCGCGCGGCATCGGCAGTCGTACGGATTCGTCGAACACGGTGGCCTTCGCGATAGACGATCCTGTGCATGCTGATTACGCCGATGCCGTCGTCGATGTCGCCGCGAATGCGCTCACCGGTGGTCAGCAGTGCGTCCAGGAGCCGGACGCCGCGCCTTCGTCGACCACCGGCATCGCACTGGAGCAGGTCCTTGTCGCATGGGCGGCAGGCTTTCCCAGCGTGGTCAGCTCAGGGGACCCCGCCGCCACTGCCGCCTTCGCCGAGTACACGGCGCTGTCCGGGCCGGCTCAGAGGGCGTGGCTCGCGCTGCACGTAGACGCCGTGCGTCACTGCACGCTGACCAGCGCCGATTTCCGATGAACGGCGCCTGGCTGTTCCTCGGTCCCGCCGGGTCGTCCCGGCTCTCGCCGGACTCGTGGCCAGCGTGCTGGTTGCGCGGCTGGTCGAGCAGCACAGTTTCGGGGTGGGGTCCGCGCAGATTCTCACCGTGCCCTGGGCGACGCTGGCGCCGCTCGTGCAGGCCGGGATCATCGCCACCACGTGCGCCTCCGCCCAGCCGGCGGCCGAGGCGACGGCCGCCCGGCCCGTGCGAGCTCTCCAGGCCGGGGTGGTGATCACGCTGGCCGGGATCGCCGTCGGTCTCAACAGCTGGTCCGGCGCGAGGCTCACCGGGCCCATCACCGCCACGGCTCTGAACCGCAATCTCGTCGGACTGCTCGGGCTCTCGCTGCTCTCCGCCTGGCTCTGCGGGGTGACGTTGCTCTGGGTGCTGCCAGTCCTCGCCATGATCACGTCGCTGGCCATCGGTTCGCCGGCTGGAGCGGGCCGCGCGTGGGCGTGGGTCATCCAACCGGACCAGGACCGGGTCGCTCTCGTCGTCGCCCTGACCATCGCGGCCGCGGGGCTGACCTGCAGTGCGCGCATCTTCGACCGCGGCCGTGCGCTGTGGAGCTAGAGAGCGACCGGTGGCGCGGGCGGATCCGGGGCGGTTGCTCGCGGGGCACGGGCGGGTGCCTCCGGCCCGGTAGCCTGCGCGGGTGGGGAGAGCAGCGGGGCGGGCGTCGCGGGTGGCGTTCCGGGCGGCGCCGGTGCGGGTGCGGGTGCCCGCCACGAGCGCCAACCTCGGACCCGGGTTCGACGCCCTCGGGCTGGCCCTGGCGCTCTACGACGACGTGGTGGTCCGGGTCGCCGACGACGGCCTCTACGTCGACGTGGCCGGGGAGGGCGCCGACAGCGTCCCGCGTACCCGCCGGCACCTGGTCGTGCGGGCGCTGCAGGCCGGCTTCGACGCGCTCGGCGGCCAGCCCCGCGGCCTGGAGGTCGTCTGCGCCAACCGGATCCCGCACAGCCGCGGCCTCGGCTCGTCCGCGGCCGCGATCGTCGCCGGGCTGACCGCGGCCCGGGCCCTGGCCCTCGGCGGCGAGGAGACCCTGGACGACGACGCGCTGCTGGCGCTGGCGGCCGAGCTGGAGGGCCACCCGGACAACGTCGCCGCCTGCCTGCTCGGCGGGCTGACCCTGGCCTGGACGCCGGCCGACGGGCCGGCCCAGGCCGTGCGGCTGCCGGTGAGCCCGGCGCTGCGGCCGGTCGTCTTCGTGCCGACGACCACGTCCTCGACCGCGAAGGCGCGCAAGCTGCTGCCCGAGACCGTCCCGCACGCGGACGCCGCCCGCAACGCCGCCCGGTCCGCGCTGCTCGTGCACGCGCTCGCGAGTGAGCCGTCGCTGCTGCTCACGGCCACCGAGGACCGGCTGCACCAGCCCTACCGGGCCGCGGCCCAGGCCCGGACCGCCGGCCTGGTCGAGGCACTGCGCACCGACGGCGTGCCGGCGGTCGTCTCCGGCGCGGGCCCGTCCGTGCTCGCCTTCGCCGGCGCCACCGACGACCTCACCTCGTACGCTCCCCGCGGCTGGTCCACCGAGGTGCTGGCGGTCGACCACGGCGGCGCCGCGCAGCTCGCCCTGGCCGGCTGATCCGGCCCAGGAACACGCTGGTGGGGGATGTTGTTGCCGGTGTGGCAGCTCAGCGTCTAGGCTTCTCCTCACCAGCCGCCCGAGGGTGCGCTCTCGGCGGGGTCTCTGGATCCTGGCATCGATTTCTGGTGCTCCCCAGCTTGAGACCCTGCTTCTCTGTGCTTCAAGGAGTTCGACCAGTGCTCCGAGGCGCTCCAGCGAGGCTGCCTTACCGTCCGCCGCGAGGCGGACCGTTTCCCGGCCGGACCGGCCGGTAGTTCGACCCCGGCCGCGGGCTGATCCCGGCCGACGAAGGGACATCAACCGTGAGCGATTCCACGGACAACCTGACCGATCCCGGTCAGGCTGCCGAGCCTGGTCAGAGCGCTGCTCCGACCGGTGAGACCCGCCCGCGCCGCCGCGCCGCCGGACTGTCCGGCATGCTGCTGCCCGAGCTCCAGGGTCTCGCCACCCAGCTCGGCATCACCGGCACCGGCCGGATGCGCAAGGGCGAGCTGGTGGCGGCCATCCAGGCCCGGCAGGGCGGCAACGGTGCTGGTCAGGGCGACAGTGCGGCGGCCGGGCAGGGGCAGCTCCCGCTTGGCGGGGGCACGTCCTCGATCGGCGCCGTGCCGGCGACCGACCGGCCGGTCGCGACCGGGCAGCCGGACGCGGACGCGCCGTCCGGGCCGGACGCGCCGTCCGGGCCGCCGGCCCGGACCCGGCAGCGCCGGACCGCCAGCCGCCCGGCCGGCAGCCCGGAGACCGCCGCGCCGACCGCCGGCACTCTCGACGGCTCCGCCGCGGGTGGTCCGGAGGCGAGCAGCACGGCCGCGCCGGCCTCCGACCCGCGCACCGATGCTCCGGCCGTCGGCGGGGAGGGCCGCGTGGACGCGGAGCGTCCGGCCCGCCGGGAGCGCGGCTCCCGCACTGACGACGGCCGGTCGGCCCGCGGCGACGGCATGGACGGC
>DATINN010000485.1:0-3924 GCA_035474175.1 Mycobacteriales bacterium
GAGCCGTCCTGGGTCGAGCGGACCTGGACCAGGTCGCAGATCTGGTTGGCCAGCCACAGGCCGCGCACGTCCGGCTCGGTGTCCAGGGGCCGGACCCGGCCGGCCATCGGGTCGTCGACCGGCTCGGGATCGCGGACCTCGCAGATCAGCGCGGCCGGCTCCGACCAGATCCGCAGCGTGCAGCCCGGGATCGCGTAGCCGGCGACCTCGCGGACGGCCAGCGACAGCGTCCAGGCCTTCTCCGAGTCGAGCCCGGCGGCCGCGGCGTGCTCGTTGACCAGCGCGCCGACCGCCGCCGCGGACGCCGGCAGCGCGATCCCGTCGGTGCTCGGGTCGGGCTCCGGCAGGTCGCCGGCGAACAGGTCCTCGACGTGCTGCATCCCGCCGTAGCTGCGGGACCCGCGCAGGTCACCGGACTCGACCAGGATCGGGTGGCTGCGGGCGGCCTCGGCCAGCTCGCTCTCGGTCAGCGTGGCCATGTCGTACGGGCAGCGCAGCCACATCGGCGTGTCCGGGTCGACCGCGACGTTGAGCAGGGCCTCGTGCAGCTGCGCCTCGCGCACCTCGGTCGGCCGGCGGCCGGGCCAGATCGGCTCGCCCACGCCGCGGACGGGCTGGCCGTCGACGCAGTGCTCGTCCAGGAACCGGCGCCAGCCCGGGATGATCCGGGCCGGGTTGTGGCCGAGCTCGGTCATGTCCACGAACAGGACCTCGGACCGGTCCGGACCCAGCGCATCCTTCAGCGGCCGGGTCTTGGTGCCGCGGATCGCCACCATGACCGGCTGACCTGCGGCGATGCCGTCCTTGACGAACGGGACGACCCCGTCCAGGAAGTCGTCGTCACCCCGATACAGGAAGGCTTCGTGCCGGTACGAGCTGTGGTGCCTGGTGCTGGTCATCATCCGTCCGATGGCTCGGGGGACGTGCGCAGCAATGCTACGACACGCAGAACGCTCTGCGAGGCCCCCGACAGCCCCGCCCCCGTCGGCGACGGGTTCCCGCCCCCGACGGTAGACCTCGTATCAGTTGTCCGGATAGCGGGTCGGTGGGAAGTCGGGCCGGTCGCCACCGCTGGCGATCAGGCCCTCGTCCACCTCGCGGTTGATCTCGCGCCGCTCGTCCTGGTATTGCTCGGTCTCGGTGACGTCGACCGGCACCGGGTCGTCGGTCGCGGGCGGCACGTCGTCCGGGTTGAAGTCCTCCAGCCCGGCCGCGACCCGCTCGTCCTCGGTCCGCTCGGCCAGCGCGTCGTCGTCGAGCCGGTCCGGCGCACCGCCGTGCTCGCGCCGGTCGCGGCGCACGTCCGGCGGGCCGGGCGCGGACAGCACGTCCTCCCGGACCTGGTCACCGTCGGAGAGGTCGTCCCGAGCCATCAGAATCCTCCAAAGTCGCCACCGCCGCCGAAGTCACCGCCGAAGTCGCTGCCTCCGCCGAAGCTGTCCCCGCCACCGTAGTCGCCGGAGTCGCCACCGTAGTCGCCCCCGGTGTCGCCGCCGGCGTCCCCGCCGTCCGCGGCGGCCTCTGATGATTCCCCGCTGTCGTCGAAGTCGAACATCGCGTCCGCGATCGCCGTGCCCACGAACGCACCGGCCACGCTGGCCAGCAGGCCGCCGGCGATCAACCCGCCCATCCCCATGCCGCCGCCGCGACCCAGCGTCCGCTCCATCGTGCCGGGCTGGCGCATCTCGGCCCGGGTCGCCATCCGGGCCAGCGACCGCGGGTCGTCGGAGGTGGCCCGCTCCCCCTCCGGCACCTCGGCCGACAGGTCGGTCAGCACCTGGCGGCGCTGCTCCGGGGTGAGCTTGGCGAACGCCTCCGCGTGCGCCTGCTCGACCTGGTCCGGCGGGGCCGTGCGCAGCAGGTAGCGGTAGCGCTCGATGGCCTGCTCGTCGTCGGTCTGCGGCCGGCCCTGCCGGCCTTGGGCCGGCGCGTTCCAGGTGTCGGGGCGGCGCTGCGGTTCGCGGCCGAGCAGCCGGTCCAGGAGTCCCATGTCGATCCCTCCGTCGGTGTCCGTTCCCCTGAGCCAACGTACGAGCGATTCTTCAAGGTTCCTTTAGGAAAGGCTGTCGATCAGCCCGGGAGGGCCGATGCGCCGGAACCACTCCCGGCCGTACGCGGCGGCGAAGCCGGAACGGTGCACCGCGTCCGCCGGCACCTGGCTGGCGTGCGCGGCCATCGCCCGGCGCTTGGCCCGGGTCTCGGCCGCGTCCGCGGTGATCACGGTGGCGATGTCGGCCGCGTCCCAGCCGACCCGGGCGCCCGCGGCCCGGTCGACCAGGTGCGGGCGGCGGGTGCGGGGGCGGTCGCCGGCCACGGTCGCCTCGTACGCGGTGATGCCGGCCTTGAGCGCGGCCGCCGCGCCGATCCGGTGCACGGCGACGTGGTCGGGGTGGCCGTAGATGCCGCGCGGGTCGTAGTGCACCAGCGCCTCCGCGCCCTCCTCGGCGCACAGGTCCGCGAGCCGGGTGGCGACCCGGTCGTGCGGGGCGGCGGCGAGCGCGTCCGGGTGGGCGTTGTCATCCCAGCCGGCCATGCCGGAGTCGCGGTGGCCGAGCAGCACCAGCCGGGCGACGCCGAGCACGGCCGCGGCGCTCTCCAGCTCCCGCCGCCGGCGGGCGGCCAGGGTCTCGCCGGGCCGGAGGCGGCGCAGCACCGGGCCGAGCTCGCCGGCGGTGGCGGTCACCAGCACGACGCGGGCGCCGTGCCGGGCCAGCCGGTGCATGGTCGCGGCGGTGAAGATGGCCTCGTCGTCAGGATGGGCGTGGAAGACGACGACGGTGCTGCGGGTACGCGTACGGACCAGGGTCGTGGTCATGGATGCTCGCTCGGGACGACGGGTCGGCGGACGCTTCGGCCGACCTCGCGCTCAGGCCGGCGGCGTCAGCGACAGCGCTGGTCGAAGTGGTGGGCCCGACGCCCCACCCAGTACGACCCGTCCGCGATCACGGGCAGAGTGAAGCACACTCCGCTCCCTCGGGGGCAACCGTCCGCGTGCCGTGTCCCGACACGCGGTCGGGGGGTTGACGGAGTTCGAACGTGTGTTCGAACATCGGGGCATGGCGGCGATGGTGCCGGCGCCCGCGCAGCGAGCCCGGCCGGAGAGCAACGGACGGTCCGAGGGGGACCGCCCGCTGCCGGTGCTGCCCGCGCTGGAGCCGCTGTTCAGCACCGGCGGGCTGCGCCGCGGCTCCGCGGTGACGGTGCGCGGCTCGGCCTCGCTGCTGCTGGCGCTGCTGGCCGGGCCGTCCCGGCGCGGTGCCTGGTGCGCGGTGGTCGGGCTGCCCGGGCTGGGGCTGGTCGCCGCGGCCGAGGCCGGGATCGACCTGGAGCGGCTGGCGCTGGTGCCCGACCCCGGGCGGGACTGGGCCGCGGTCGCGGCCGCCCTGCTCGACGCGATGGAGGTCGTCGTCGTCGCCCCGCCGGGCCGGGTGCTGGACGGGGACGTCCGCCGGCTGGCGGCGCGGGCGCGGCAGCGCGGTGCGGTGCTGGTGCCGTTCGGGGTCCGGGCGTGGCCGGGGGCGGAGCTGCGGCTGAGCCTGGCGTCCGGGACGTGGGAGGGGCTCGGCGACGGGTCCGGGCGGCTGCGGGCGCGGCGGGTGCTGGTGCGGGGCGAGGGACGCGGGTCGGCGGCGCGGGCGCGCGAGCTGGCGCTCTGGTTGCCCGGTCCCGACGGGGAGATCAGCGCCGTCCCCGAGCTGCGCTCGGTGCCCTCGCCGGCCGGGGAGCCGGTCCCGGCCGCGGGTGGGTCCACGCCCCACCTCCACGCTGTCCCCGACCTGCCCGATCCCCCACCCGCACTCGTCCCTGCCAGTCCGGCCGGCTTGGCCGGCTTGGCCGACCCGGCCGACTTGGCCGACTTGGCCGACTTGGCCGACTCGGCCGACTTGGCCGACTCGGCCGGCTTGGCCGACTCGGGCGACCGAG
>DATINN010000486.1:0-4452 GCA_035474175.1 Mycobacteriales bacterium
GCCGGACCACTCCGGCGCCGCACCGCCGGACCCATCCGGCGTCCCCATCGCGTCGAACAGCCGCTCGCCGGCCAGCCCGGACGACGGGGAGCCGGACCACTCCGGCGCCGCTCCGCCGGACTCATCCGGCGCTCCCACCGAGCCGGCCGGTCCGGAGGCGGGAGTGGGTCGGCTCGCGGTGAGGCGGGCGGTGAGGACGGCGAGGAGGAGGGTGGCGCCGACGGCGAGAAGGCGTTGCGGCGTGGTCGCGGGCAGGAGGCCGGCCCCGGCCGCGCCGACCGCCGCGAGCGCGACCGCCCCCGTGCCGGTGCGGGCCCGCGCCGACCACAGGTCGGTCCGGCTCCCGAAGTCCTCGCCCAGCACGTCGGTCACGTCCGCGACCTCCGGCGGCGGCGGCACCTGCTCGGCCCGCACCAGCCGGACGACCGTACCGTCGAGCAGGCGCTGCTCGGCCGGCGTGCGGGCGACGTCGAGCTGGTCGCCGGTCGGCAGCACCAGCCGCAGCGGCCGGGTGACCGGACCGGCGGGCTCGTGCAGGAGGTCGAGCATCCGCGGCAGCACCGCACCGAGGGCCTCGTCGCTCGGCACCACCAGCTCGCACCGGTGGGTCGAGCCCAGCACGGTCATCCGCGTGAACGTCACGGTCGCACCGCCGCGCTCGGCGCCACCGACGGCCGCCCGACCGGGGCGCCGCCGGGGTGGGCCGCGATCAGGCTCGCCACGAGGGCGAACCCCACGCAGCCGGCGCACAGGACCGCCGCCGCCACCAGGCTCCCGACGACCCGGCGCACGTTGTCGTTGACCGCGCGCCGCTGCGCCGGCCCGCCGTGCAGCAAGGCGGACTGCAGTCGCACCCGCCTGGTCCGTACGGTCTCGAGCAGGATCGTGTCGTGGCTGAGCGGCATCGGGAACGTCCTCCCTCTCGCAGCAGGATCGCTTCGCACACGGGTCGATCGGCGTCCCGGTTCAGTCCGGACAGGTTGCGGAAGCCCCGAGAAAATCACTGAACCCGGCTCCGGATGGACCCGTGTGCGCAGTGACCCCGGACCGAGCCGAGTCCGCCCGTCAGCCCCGAGGAGACGACCGATGACCTTCGACATGGGTGCCCAGACGCTGTCGCAGCTGACGACGGCCACGTCGTCCGCGAGCGACGACCTCGGGGCCAACGTCCGCGCCCTCTACGACGCCGCCGCCCCGCTCGAGGGCGCCTTCAACGGCGAGGGCCGGGCCGCGTTCGACCGGTTCAAGGCCGACACCGACGACATCGCCACCGAGCTCAACTCCGCCCTGGCCGCCGTCCTCGGCGGCATCGACGGCATGAACACCGCCTTCGTCCAGGGCGAGCAGGGGATGGCCCAGGACACCGGCTCCCTGCACTCCGGATCCAACTTCGACCTCGCCCGCTGGCGCTGAGAGGACCACGACCATGCCCAACCAGATGGATCGCCGCAGCTTCGACGTCGCCGCCTCGGGCAGCGCCCAGGAACTGTTCAACACCAGCGCCAGCCGGCTGGAGGCGCTGATCGACCAGCGCGACGCCGACGTCCGCACCGCGATGGCGGACTACGAGGCCGAGGGCGTCTCGGACTCGTACCAGGGCAAGGAGATGCGCTGGCACTCGGTCGCGAGCGAGGTGCGCACGATCATCGCGACGCTGCGGGCGTCGCTGGGCCAGAACGACGAGTCGGCCCGGCAGGCGATGCAGCGCGCGCAGTCCGCGGTCGACAGCATCGGTTAGCCGGCCAGGAGGAGGGCGCGGGCGCAGATCCCCGCCCGCGCCGCCTCCTCCGCCACCACCCTCGACTGTCCACAGAGGACTCGACCAGGAGGTCGACGATGAGAACCGCCCGCGCCGTCACCATGCTCGTCCTCGCCGGTGCCGCCCTGTCCACGGCCGCCTGCGACCTGACCGACCTCGGTTCGTACCGGACGCCGGCGGCGGCCGCCGCCACCAGCCCGGCCGCGGCACCCGCGATCACGCCGGCCCCGGTGCCGCAGCTGGCGCCGATCATGCTGATGCCGCCGACGGTCCTGCGGGCCAAGGCGTTCGCGAAGGTCGGCACGCTCGTCGTCGACGCGCACGGGCTGACGCTCTACCGCTCCGACAAGGACTCGGCCCACCCGTCGCGGTCCCGCTGCACCGGCGCCTGCCTGAAGGCGTGGCGGCCGGCGCTCGTCAGCGGCACCGACTTCACCGTCACCGGCATCGACCAGTCGCTGGTCGGCACGCTCGCCCGCGGCAACGGCGCCCGGCAGCTGACGCTGGCCGGCTGGCCCGTCTACACCTTCGTCCAGGACCGGCCGGGCGACGTCAAGGGCGTCTGCAAGGCCGGCTTCTTCCCGGTCTCGCCCGAGGGCGCCAAGATCACGATGGGGAGCTGAACCCCGGTGCCGTACGACATCCAGCCCCGGGAGACGGACCGGGTGAGCATCGAGACCACCCTGGAACGCGACCAGCTCGAGGACAACCTGGACCGCGTCGTCCCGCTGGTCGACGACGCCATGGGCGGGACCCGGCCGAGCGCGCCGGTGACCGCCGAGCTCGACCACTTCGTCGCCGAGCACTACAAGAACAGCCGGGAGATCCTGGCCCGGATCAACTCCGCCCTGGAGCACGGCCGGCTCGCCGTCGACGCCTACGTGCAGGGCGACGCGACGATGGCCGAGCAGTACGGGCGGGCGGCCACCGTCTTCGACGGGCCGATCCTGCCGTTCACCCCGCCCCCGGCCCGCGAGCTGCCCGAGAAGGTGGAGGGCTGACATGCCACCCGTGACCGTGACCGCGCCGGACCTGCCGCCGGCCGCCGGCGTCGACTGCGAGGCCGTCCGCTCCGCCGCCGCCGCGCTGGCGCCGCTGGCCCAGCCGGTCGCCGACCATGGCGACCGGATTGTGCTGACCTGGCGTCAGATCGGCGAGTTCTACATCGCCCCGGAGACGCCGGTGCTGCTGGCGGCGCTGGACCCGGTCCGCCCGCTGGCCGAGACCTCCGGCGAGCGGATCGCCGGGCTCGGCGCGGCCCTGCGCACGTTCGCCGACGCGGCCGAGCCGATCATCGACGAGCTGCGCCGGCTCGGTGCCGGCGGCCCGGTGACGCCCGAGCAGGCGGCCCGGATGACCGCGCTGATCGAGGAGCTGGCCGCGGTCGAGCAGGCCGCCGTCGCCGCGATCCGGTCGCTGACCGCCTTCGACCCCGCGCCGGACCGGTTCCGGGTGGGGGAGCAGGTCGACAAGGCCTCGCTCGGGGTCACGATCGGGTTCGTCACGATCGGCCGCAGCGCCGTGTTCAAGGAGACCCGGTTCAGCGACGGGACGGTGTTCCTCACCGCGGTCGACGCCGGGGAGCTCGGCGCCACCGGGTCGGTCGGCGGCGTGCTGTCGGCGGACGCCGGCTTCGCGGTGGAGGCCGGCAGCACCTGGCGGTTCGGCAGCGGTCCGGAGGAGGAGAGGTTCCGCGCGCAGCTGGAGGCGTACGTCAACCAGCAGCGGGCGGTGCTCTTCGACGACACCGGCGGCGCCGCGGCCGGCGTGGCGATCTTCGGCGGGGTGCCGCCGTTCCGCCCGCCGGACCAGGTCGTGGCCGAGTTCGCGCTGCCGGCGTCGTTCTCGGTGGCCGGGGAGGCCGGCGTGCTCTCGGGCGACGTCGGCGCCGGCGCGACGCCGAAGGAGACGGTGATCCGGGACCTGACCTCCGGGTCGACGACGACGTTCCGGTCCGTCGAGGGCAACGTGGCCGCCAACGGCACGATCACCCCGCTCGGCGTCGGGCAGAGCTACGGCGGCGGGTTCCAGGCGCTGACCGGGTCGGCCACCGGGACCGTCCGCAACGCCGGCGGGCAGCTGACCAAGGTGATCCTGACCTCGACCAGCAGCCAGGAGCTCACCGGCCACAGCAACATCTCCGGGCCCGGCGAGGACCCGGCGCCCGGCCGGCACCAGGCCCCCGGGCACGAGCCGTCCGGCACGTACGTCGACTCGACCGCGTCGTCCCGGGTCACGGTCACCACGACCACCCTCGACGTCACCGACGACAACCGCGCGGCCGTCGAGCAGTGGGTGGCGGGCGGGCAGCGCGACCCGGGCCCGCTGTCCGGCGATCCGCACCTGCACGACCCGGCCACGGCCGTACCGGGTGACGCCTTCCAGAACGCGCTGCACGACCGGGCCAAGGTCACCCGGGTGACCTACGACGACGTGACCGACACGACCGGGTTCGACGCCTCGATCAAGGCCGGCTGGACGTTCGGCGTGGAGGGCTCGGTCGAGTCGACCACGTCGCACGCGGGCGAGGGGACCTACCTCGGGCCGGAGGACGCGAACGGGGTCCGGCACGAGGTGCCGATCCCGGGCCGCTGAGCACGCCCCCGTCCGCCGCGCTGCCGCCGGCGGGCGGGGAGCACGCAACGCCCCCCGATCTCCCGATCGGGGGGCTGTTTCGCGTGGTCCCCGCGGAC
>DATINN010000487.1:0-3187 GCA_035474175.1 Mycobacteriales bacterium
CCCCTGTGCCTTTCAGCCGGCCGACGACCTGCGTCAGTCGGCTGCTCACCTGACCGAGGCGGCCGCGGCGGCCTCGGCCGCGCGTTCGTGCAGGCGGGCGCGGATCTCGTCCGGCGTGTACGTGCGGCGACGGCGCTCGGCCCGGGCCAGGACGACACCACCGGCGGCGACCCCGACCACCCCGGCGATCCCGAGGATCTTCCAGACGTTCACGGCGCTAGATTACGGCGCGTGCCGATCCCGCTCGACGAGGCGCTCGACGTCACCCGCACCGGCGACCTGTGGATCTTCCGCGGCTCGTCCGTCGCCGACCGTGCGATCCGGCTGTCCACCAACAGCCCGGTCAACCACGTCGGCATGACCGTCGCGCTGGACGACCTGCCGCCGCTGCTCTGGCACGCCGAGCTCGGCCGGTCCCTGCCCGACCTGTGGTCCGGCGACAAGCACCGCGGCGTACAGCTGCATGACGCCCGGGACGCGGTCAGCCTGTGGTTCAACCGGTACGGACAGCACGCCTGGTTGCGACAGCTCGAACAACCGGTCACCAAGGCGATGGAAGACGCAGTGCTCCGGACGATCGCGCGCCTCGACGGCACGCCGTTCCCGTCGACCGCCCGGCTGGCGTCGCGCTGGCTGGCCGGGCGGGTGCCGATGCGCAAGCACCCGACCGACGCCGAGCTGGAGACCGCGTACTGCGCCGAGGTCGTGGCCAGCACGTACCAGGCCATGGGCCTGCTGCCGGCCGGTCAGCACCCCAACTCCTACGACCCGGGCTCCTTCTGGAGTGGTGACGACCTGTCACTGACCGGTGGCGCGCGGCTCGCAAAAGAGGTCGCCGTCACCGTACCGGCGGGGGGATGACCGGTCGGTGTCTCACCGTGAGGCAGCACGTGGCATCCTCAACCCTCGGCTCCACTCGCGCAGCAACACCCGGCGGAGGTGGGATCCGTCCTGATGTCGACCAGGGAGAACGCGGTGAAGGTCGTCTCCGTCATCAACCACAAGGGCGGCGTGGGCAAGACGACGCTCACCGCCAACCTCGGAGCCGGGCTCGCCGCCCGCGGTCGCCGGGTGCTCCTGCTCGATCTGGACTCGCAGGCGAGCCTCACGGTCTCGTTCTTCACCCAGGGCGAGTGGCAGACCGACCTGGTCCCGGACAAGACGATCAAGAACTGGTTCGAGGGGCTGGCCGGTGAGGGCGCCGAGACGCTGTCCTCGCTGGTGGCCACGCCGCAGCGGGTCAGCCAGTTCCTCACCAACAGCGGCGGCTGCCTGGACCTGATCGCGTCCCACCGGGACCTGTCCGAGGTGGACACGGCCCTGGCCGCGCAGCTGCTGGTCGACCCGGAGCACTACCTGGCCGCGCACCGGCGGCTGCGCGAAGGGCTGGCCGAGAAGGAGATCGCCGACTACGACGTCGCGCTGATCGACTGCGCGCCCAACTTCGGGCTGATCGCGAAGAACGCGGTGGCCGCGAGCGACATGCTGCTGATCCCGACCCGCCCCGACTACCTGTCGATCAACGGCATCGACTCGCTCGGGCGCAAGGTGCAGGCGTTCGCCCAGGAGTACAACGAGCAGCTCACGCTGGCCGGCGAGAGCGGCGCGCCGATGGGCCGGCCGCCGGCCGCGGTCGTCTTCACGATGGTCCAGCTGCACGACAACCAGCCGATCGAGGCCCAGCGGTCCTACATCAGCCGGGTCGAGGGGCTGGGCGTGCCGACCTTCGCCACCACCGTCCGCGACTCCAAGGCCGTGTACGGGCCGGCCCCGGAATACGGCGTGCCGGTCATCCTGGCCGGCACCGGCCGGGCGCTCACCCGCGAGCTGCGCGACCTGGTCAGCGAGATGGTCGCGCACCTGGACGAGGTCGCGGCCTGAGCGAGCGCGAGGGCTCGCAGCGCGAGCGGGGAGCGACGAGGGCGGGCCGGTCCGAGCTTGCGAGGACCGGCCTGTCCGAGGAGTGGGCGTGAGCGACTTCGACTGGGTCCGGCAGTACGAGCCCGACAGCTGGCTGGTCCTCGGGACCGGCGTCGGCGCGCTGCTCGCGGTGGCGGTGGACGGGATCTGGCGGTGGGCCCGCAACCTGGTCACGATCGTGCACGAGGGCGGCCACGCGGTCACCGCGGTGCTGACCGGGCGGCGGCTGACCGGGATCCGGCTGCACTCGGACACGTCCGGGCTGACGCTGTCGACCGGGCGGCCGAGCGGGCCGGGGATGGTGGCGACCGCGGCCGCCGGCTACCTGGCGCCGTCCCTGGTCGGGCTGGGCGGGGTCGTGCTGCTGGCGTTCGACCAGGTCACGGTCATGCTGTGGGCGGCCGCGGCGTTCCTGCTGGCGATGCTGGTCATGGTCCGCAACGCCTACGGGGTGCTGACGCTGCTGGTCACGGGCGCGGTGGTGGTCGGGGTGTCGCTGCGGGCGCCGGCCGACGTGCAGGCCGGCTTCGGCTACGCGGCGACCTGGTTCCTGCTGCTGGCGGCGGTGCGGCCGGTGTGGGAGCTGGCCCGGGAGCGGCGGCGGACCCGGCGCACGGACGCCGACCAGCTGGCCCACCTGACCCGGGTGCCGGGCGGGCTGTGGGTCTCGTTCTTCGGCCTGTCCACGGTCGCGGCGCTGGCCGCCGGCGGCTGGTTGCTGCTGGCCTAAGGGCCGGCCACGAGCAGGGCGACGCTGAGGCTGGTGCGGCCGGTCGACGGGTCCGGCGCAGCGGTCACCCGGAACGAGTCCTGCCGGAAGTTGAGCGTCCCCGTCCAGACCCGGTGCGTACGCCCATCGCACGGCAACGCGGTGTCCTCGAATCGGACGCTCCCCCGGCCGGCGCAGACGCCCAGCACGACCACCCGGGCCACCGGCCGCTTCGGGTTCTCGCCGCCGAAGCGGACCGTCCGGGTCCGGTCGGACGCGACCAGCTGCAGCTCCGCGGTCGCGAGCGTGTCGCCGTACCCGGTCGGGTCCAGCCGGCCGGGCTCCGCCAGCGGCAGCCGGCTGACGTCCTGCGGCCGACCGACCGGGACGGTCCGGCCCCCGACCTCGGCGGTCAGCCGGCCGGCCTCCTCGACCGGTCCGGTGGTCAGCACCAGCGCGGCGCCGGACGCGCCGGTGGCGAAGGTGCGCCCGGCCCGGCAGCCGACGTAGTCGATCCGCTCGGTGCCGGCGGGCCCGAGCGCGACCAGCGCCCCGCCG
>DATINN010000488.1:0-12437 GCA_035474175.1 Mycobacteriales bacterium
CGTCCGCAAGCGCGGCGGCCGGCTCTCGGCCGGGCAGCGGCAGCTGGTCGCGTTCGCCCGGGCGTTCCTGGCCGACCCGGCGGTGCTGATCCTGGACGAGGCCACCTCGTCGCTGGACGTGCCGAGCGAGCGGGCGGTGCAACGGGCGCTGCGCACGATCCTGGCCGAGCGGACCGCGCTGATCATCGCCCACCGGCTGTCGACGGTGGAGATTGCCGACCGGGTGCTGGTGATGGAGGCGGGCCGGATCGTCGAGGACGGGTCGCCGGCCGAGCTGGTCGGTGGCGAGGGCCGGTTCGCCGGGCTGCACCGGGCCTGGCGCGACTCACTGGTCTGAGCGGGACTCCGGTCTGAGGCGCGGGGCTCACTGGTCCGGGCGCAGCGCGTACATCGCGATGGCGGCGGCGGTGGCGACGTTGAGCGAGTCGACGCCGGCCGCCATCGGGATCCGGATCCGCCGGTCGGCCGTCGCCAGCGCGTCCTCGGTCAGGCCCGGCCCCTCGGCGCCCAGCAGCAGGGCGACGCGGTCCGTACGGGAGTCCACAGTGGACAGCGGTACGGACGGCGGGTGCGGGGCGAGCGCCAGCACGGTGAAGCCGGCCAGCGCGTCCCGCAGCGCCGCCCAGGCCGGCAGGTGCGCGAACGGCACCCGCAGCACGTGCCCCATCGAGACCCGGACCGACCGGCGGTAGAGCGGGTCGGCGCAGCGCGGCCCGAACAGCACGGCGTCCACCCCGAGCCCGGCGGCGTTGCGGAACAGCGCGCCCAGGTTCTCGTGGTCGTTGATCCCCTCCAGCACCAGCACCCGGCGGGCGCCGGCCAGCAGCGCCGCCGGCTCCGGCTCGGGCGCGCGGTCGGCCGAGGCCAGCACGCCCCGGTTGAGGTGGAAGCCGACGGTCCGGGTCAGCACGTCGGCGCTGGTCTCGTACACGGGGAACGGCGCGGCCCGCAGGTCCGCGGCCAGGTCGGCCAGCCGGGCCGGGACGCCCAGGACGGCCCGCGGCGGGTACGGCGAGGCCAGCAGGCGCTGCACCACCGGCACGCCCTCGGCGATCACCAGCCCGCGGCCGCCGGGCCGGTCCGGCCGCCGGTCGGAGTTGGTCAGGTCGCGGAAGTCGGCCAGCCGGGGGTCGGCCGGGTCGGTCACCTGCTCCTGCACCGGCGCAGGCTACCGAGCGCTCGGTCGGCCCCGAGGGCGGGAGCGCGGGCGCGGCGGTGTCTGGGCCGGTGCGACGCGCCGACGAAGTCGCCGCGCGGCGCGGCGGATCAGGCACCGCCACCAGCGCCCGCGCGGAGCGCCCAATGGGCATTGCGCCGAACGGACGCCTCGCCTCACGATCCGATCACGGAACCTCCTGTTTCGTCGGTCCCACCCCCTACCGTGACTTCCGTGCGGACGACTCTGGAGACGGCGCGGCCGGGGGCGGTGGACACGGTCAGCGACCCGCCGCGGACCGCGGTCCCGCCACGACCGCGTCCGCCCCGGCCCCGCTCCGGCGGCGGGGTGTTCCTGCTGCCGCCGTGGACCCGGGCGCCGTTCCTGCCCTTCCGCCAGCCGGCGGTGATCCTGGCCGTGCTGGGTGCGGCCGCGATCCTGGCCTGCGCCAGCTCGTCGGCCGCGCTGTTCCTGTCCTCGGCGTCCTCGGAGTCGTTGCGCCGCATCCTGGCCGTGCAGTGCGCGGACGTGGGCTACCCGACGGTCCAGGCCACCCGGGTCGTCTCCGACACCACGGGCCAGCCCGAGGGCAGCCGCCGGGTGGCCGACGCCGACGTGCGCGCCGCGATGGCCGGGGCCGGGCTGGCGCCGCCGACCCAGCTGCGGCTGTCCGACCAGACCGTGCAGGTCGGCCTGGGCGCGCAGACGACCGGCGGCCGGGTCCTCTTCCGGGACGGCGCCACCAGCCAGATCACCCCGGTCGGCCGCAGCCTGCCCGGGCCGGGCCTGTGGCTGCAGGCCGGGATGGCGACCCGGCTCAACGCGGCCGTCGGCTCCCGCGTCGCGCTGTCGGTGTCCGGTGCGGTCGACAAGGTCCCGGCCCGCGTCGTCGGGATCTACCGCAACCTGGACCAGGAAGCCGTCCGGCCCTACTGGTGCTCGTCGACCAACCTCTTCCTCAACCCCAGCTACGGCAACGACTCGGCCCCGCCGCCGCTGGTGATCGCGACCGACTCGGCCACGTTCACCTCGCTGCGCGACGGCTACGGCGGCTCCAGCACCGACAGCTGGATCTCGCCCGTCAGCACCGACAAGATCACGCTGACCAAGGCCCGCGACATCGCCGCGCAGCAGAAGAAGGCGTACGAGGCGCTCAACCTGCCCCAGCCACAGACCCTGTCCGCGCTCTACTCCGGCAGCGGGCAGATGCCCCAGTTCGTCAACCGCACCGAGCTCATCCGGGCCGGGCTGCGCGGCCCGGTGCTGCCGATCGCGCTGGGCGGCTCCATCCTGGCCCTGCTGCTGGTCGGCGCGGCCGGTTCCTACTGGGCCGACCGGCGGGCCCGCGAGGTCCGGCTGCTGTCCTCCCGCGGCGTCGGCCCCGGTGCGCTGGCGCTCAAGGCCGTGCTGGAGCTGGCCCTGCCGGCGGTCGTCGGCATGGCGCTGGGCTGGCTGCTGGCCCGCTGGCTGGTCGCGCTGCTCGGACCGAGCCCGGTGCTGGACCGCGCCGCCCCCTGGCAGGCCGCCGCGACCGCGCTGGTCGCGCTGATGGCCGGGCTGGCCCTGCTGGCCCTGGTGGCCGGGCTGCGCTCGCGGGCCGCCACCGAGCGGCCGGTCGGCGCCCGCCGGGGCTGGATCGCGGTCACGCCGTGGGAGCTGCTGCTGCTCGGCGCGGCCCTGGGCTGCTGGCTGAAGCTGCGCAGCGGCGACGCGGTCACGGTCGACGCCGGCATCGCCCAGATCAACCTGCTCGTGGTCGCGTTCCCGCTGCTGTTCCTGGTCGGCGCGGCCGTGCTGGTGGTGCGGCTGCTGGCCGGGCTGCTGCCGCGGCTGGGCCGGGCCGCCGGCCGGCTGAGCCCCGGGTGGTATCTGGCCACCCGCCGGGTCACCGCGTCCCGGGTGGTCAGCGTGGTGCTGCTGGCCGCGGCCAGCACCCCGATCGCGGTGCTGGTCTACGCGGCCGCGCTCACCCAGACCTCGCAATACACGCTCGACGCCAAGGCCGGGGTGATCAACGGCAGCACCACCACGGTGCAGTCGGTCGACCCGGTCCGGCGCACCGCGGCCACCGACGCGGCCGGCACGGTCGTCATCCGCTACCTCTACGGCAAGGTCGACGGGCAGCCCGACGACGTGACCGTGCTGGCGATCGACCCGCAGACGTTCCCCGCCACGGCCTACTGGGACCGCCGCTTCGCGGACAGGTCGCTGGCCGACCTGATGAGCCTGCTGCAGGCCCCGGGCGACACCGTGCCGGCGGTGGCGGTCACCGAGGACGGGCCGCCCTTCGCCGGCCGGTTCCAGCTCGCGCTCGGCTCGACCCGGCTGGAGGTCTCCACCGCGGCGACCGCGCACCTGTTCCCGGGCCGGCGGATCCCGGGCGCGATGCTGGTCGTGGACCGGGCCCGGCTCGGCGACGTGGACAAGTTCGCCGGGCAGCTCAACGAGCTGTGGAGCCGCGACTCCACGCCGGACCGGGCCCAGGCGGCGGTGTCGGCCCAGCAGTCCCGGATCTACCTGGTGACCTCGCAGGCGACGGTCTTCGAGGTGGCCAACTTCCTCGGGGTGTCCTGGACCTTCGGCTACCTGTCGGCGCTGGCCGCGCTGGTCGGCCTGGTCGCGGTCGGCGGCCTGCTGCTCTACCTGGAGACCCGGCAGCGCTCCCGCACCGCGTCGTACGCGCTGGGCAAGCGGATGGGCCTGACCCGGGCCACCCACCTGCGCTCGCTGCTGGCCGAGCTCGGCGTCCTGCTCGGGCTGGCCTGGGTGGTCGGCGCCGGGCTGGCCTGGGCCGCCGTGCTGATGGTCTACGGCCGGCTCGACATCGACCCCACCCGGCCGCCGCAACCCCTGCTCACCGTGCCGGTGCTGGCCTTCGCCGGCTCGGCCGCCGCGGTCGCCGTCGTGGTCGTGCTGGCCGCGCTCTACGCCCAGCGGTCGGCCGACCGCGCCGACGTCTCGGAGGTGCTCCGCCTTGGCTCCTGAGCCCGGGTCCTACGGGACCGACGACTGGGGCGACTCCGACTGGGGTGTGCCCTCCGGTGGCACGGTGCTCACCGAGGCCGCGGCGGCCGTCCGCGACGTGCGCAAGACGTACGTGATCGAGGACGAGCGCGTGGAGGCGCTGAAGGGGATCGACAAGGAGTTCCCACCCGGGCGGGTCAGCACGATCGTCGGGCCGTCCGGGTCGGGCAAGTCCTCGCTGCTGCGCATCCTGGCCTGCGTGGACCGGCCCACCTCGGGCTCGGTCCGGATCGGCGGCCGGGAGATCGCCGACCTCAGCGTGCGCAAGCGCCGGGCGCTGCGCCGGACGTCGGTCGGGTACGTCTTCCAGAACCCGGTCGACAACCTGGTCGAATACCTGCGCGGGGCCGAGCAGATCCGGCTCGCGGCCCGGCTGCGCGGGATCCGGCCCGAGGAGTCGGAGATCGACCGGCTGCTGGCCGTGCTCGGGCTGACCGGGCGGGCCGACCACCTGCCGGTGCAGCTGTCCGGCGGCGAGCAGCAGCGGCTGTCCTTCGCCTGCGCCGTGGTCGGCCGGCCGGCCATCGTCGTCGCCGACGAGCCGACGGCCGAGCTGGACTCGGCCTCCGCGGACCGGGTGCTGGAGGCGGTGCACGACCTGCGCGACGAGGGCGTGGCGTTCCTGCTGTCCTCGCACGACCCGCGGGTGGTCCAGTCCACCGACCACCTGCTGCGGCTGGAGCACGGAGAGGTCGTGGAGTCGTGGTGAGCCGGAGCGAGCACCGCCGGGCCCTCGCGCCGCGGCTCGCCGCCCGGTCGCCCGGTCGCCCGACCGACGAGGCGGACAGGGGGCAGCACGGATGAGCGTCGTCGACGTCCGGGGGCTGGAGAAGGCGTACGTGCGGGGCGACGAGCAGGTGCACGCGCTGCGCGGGGTGTCGCTGACGCTGCAGCCGGGCGAGCTCGTCGCGCTGGTCGGGCCGTCCGGGTCGGGCAAGTCCACGCTGCTCAACGTGCTGTGCGGGTGGGAGAAGCCGGACGACGGCACGCTGGACTGGACGGCCGAGCTGGCCGCGCTCCCGCCCGACCGGCTGCCCTGGGGGAAGCTGGCGATCGTGCCGCAGGCGCTGGGGCTGCTCGACGACCTCACCGTGGCGGAAAACATCCTGCTCCCGGCCCGGCTCACCGGCCGGCTGGCCGAGCTGCGGCCGCGGGCGGCCGAGCTGATGACCGGGCTCGGCATCGACCACCTGGCCGCGCGCTACCCGAAGCAGACCTCGCTGGGCGAGCAGCAGCGCTGCGCGGCGTCCCGGGCGCTGCTGCTGGCGCCGACGCTGCTGCTGGCCGACGAGCCGACCGCGCACCAGGACGCGGGCTGGACCAACGCGATCTTCGCCGAGTTCCGCACCCTGCTGCGGCACGGGGGCGCCTGCCTGATCGCCACCCACAACCCCGAGACCTGGGGCTACGCCGACCGGGTCCTGTCCATGCACGACGGCAACCTCCACGAAGGCGCCCCCGACCCGGTCCACTGACCCTCAGCGGCGTCGACCGGTCAGCTCGGCCGGGCGCAGCGTCACCGGGAAGCCGATGTCGACGGTCTCCTCGGCGCCCGCGTGGACAGTGCCGAGCTCCCGATACGTGCCGCCCCGCAGCCCGAAGCGCACCACGTACGGCGATCTGTCGCCCTCCAGCTCGATCCTCCACAGGTGCGGTATGCCGACCTCCGCGTAACGCAGGGGCTTCTCCCGCCGATCGATGCCGGCGTTGGAAGGAGAGATCACCTCGGCCACCAGCAGGACGTCGGCCGGATCGAGTCGCATCGGCTTCGCGTCGACGGCCGACGCGGCCACCACGGCCACATCTGGAATGAGGTAGTTGACCAGCACCTGGACCCCCGCCGGCGCGATCACCTCACGGTCGGCCGGCATCGCCGCCTGGATCTGGAACGCCAGCCGGGTCGCGGCGACCTGATGAGTCACTGTGGGCGGTGGCGACACGATCAGGCTCCCGTCGAGGATCTCCGCATGGAGGTACTCCGGAAGCCCGTCCAGGTCGTCCACCGTCCACGGCTCGGCCTGTGGGTATATCGGGGCGGTCGTCACCAGATGCCTCCTTCGCGATCGAGGGTCGATCGTTCCAGACATGCGACACCTCCCGCTCCGGGTATCCACAGGCTAGCGCCGCTCGAGTTGTTAGCGGAGCTAACGAACGGGCAAGCTGGAAGGCATGGAGTACACGCATCTCGGTCGGACTGGTCTTCGGGTGTCGCGGCTCGTGCTCGGCACGATGAACTTCGGACCCGAGACCGACGAGCCCACCTCGCACGCGATCATGGACCGCGCCCACGAGCACGGCATCAACTTCTTCGACACCGCCAACGTCTACGGCTGGGGCGAGAACCGCGGCCGCACCGAGCAGATCATCGGCAACTGGTTCGCCCTCGGCGGCGACCGCCGGGACAAGACCGTCCTGGCCACGAAGATGCACGGCAACATGGGCGACAAGTGGCCCAACAACGACAAGCTCTCCGCCCTCAACATCCGCCGGGCCTGCGACGCGTCGCTGCGGCCCCTGCAGACCGACCACATCGACCTCTACCAGATGCACCACGTCGACCGGGCCACCCCGTGGGACGAGATCTGGCAGGCCATGGACACCCTCGTCCAGCAGGGCAAGATCCTCTACGTCGGCTCGTCCAACTTCGCCGGCTGGAACATCGCCCAGGCCAACGAGGTCGCCGCCCGCCGCCACTCCTACGGTCTGGTCTCCGAGCAGTCGATCTACAACCTGCTCGTGCGCGAGGTCGAGCTGGAGGTGCTGCCGGCGGCCGAGGAGTACGGCCTGGGGGTCATCCCGTGGAGCCCGCTGCAGGGCGGCCTGCTCGGCGGCGTGCTGCGCAAGGAGCGGGAGGGCAGCCGGCGCACCAGCGGCCGGGCCAAGGAGACGCTGGAGAAGCACAAGGACGCCATCGGCGCGTACGAGGACCTGTGCCAGGAGCTGGGCGAGGAGCCGGCCGACGTCGCGCTGGCCTGGCTGCTGACCCGGCCGGCGGTGACCGGGCCGATCATCGGGCCGCGCACGATGGAGCAGCTCGACGGGGCGCAGCGCGCGCTCGAGGTCCGGCTCGACGAGAAGACGCTGACGCGGCTGGACGAGATCTTCCCCGGCTACAAGACCGCGCCGGAGCACTACGCCTGGTGACAGACCGGGTCATGGGGTCGGTCGGCGACCGACCTGCGCACGACCGGTACGCCTGGTAGACACAGAGGTCAGCGGGGCGCCGGGCGGTACGTCCCCACCGCGCCGCCCGACGCCCCGCGCTGTGTCAGCTGGTCGCGCTGTGCTGGCTGGTCGCTCCGCGCGGACGCTGTTTGGCGACGTCCGGACCAACGCGCCACGCAGCGACTTCGTCGGCGCGTCGCATTGGTCCGGACGTCGCCGCGTCCGCCTCCGCGACGGGGCCCTTCGGGCGTGCGTGCCGGCGTTCGAACCCGCGGGCTTCGCCGCGTCCGCCTTGCGAGCGTCCGCCTAGGCGACACGCCCCAAGCGCGCAGCGCGGGCTCAGGGCCAGGTGGCGACCGTCTCGTAGCGGGGCGCGGCCCCGTGGTGGCTGCGCATCAGGACGACCGCGCCGGCGGTGAAGTGCGGCCCCGCGTACCCGGCCAGCGCGCCCGCCACCCGCCGGTCCCCGCGGGCCGAGTGGGCCCAGCGCCCGACCGTGACGTGCGGCCGGTACGCCCGCCGGTCCACCTCGACCCCGGCGACCTTGCCCGCACCGGCGGCCGCCGCGGCCAGCGCGGACAGCTCCTCCACGTCGCCGTCCACGCCGACCCAGAGCACCCGCGGGTCACCCTTCTCCGGGAACGTCCCCGCCCCGGACAGCCGCAGGTGCACCTCGACCGGCCCCAGCGCGGCGCCGAGCGCGTCGGTCAGCGCCGGCACCCGCCCGGCCGGCACCTCGCCGTAGAAGGCGAGCGTGACGTGCTGCAGGGACCGCCCGACCCAGCGCGGCGCCCCGGCCCGGTCCCGCAGCCGGTGCAGCGCCCCGTCCAGGTGGTCCAGCGCGGACGCCGGCGGCACCACCGCCGCGAACAGCCGGTGGTTCAGGGCATGTCCTGCCGCTTGCGCGGCCCGAAGGCCAGCCCGGCGTCGCGCAGCGCCCCCTCGACCCGCAGCCGCTCCAGGTCCCGGTCCATGCCGAGCTTCAGCGTGCCCAGCGACTGCTCGACGTCCAGCGCCAGCGCGGCCTTGCCGAGCACGTCGTCGTACGCGAGCAGCAGCCCGTGCTTGCGGGCCCGGGACGCCTCCGGCGGCACGTCCCGGATCGCGGTCGAGAGCCGGCACAGGTCGGCGGCGATCTTCTCCAGCGGCACCCGCGGCGGCGGGGGCGGCGGTTTCGGCGGCGGCACGATCCGCAGCCAGCGCAATGTCCGGACCGCGGCCCGGCCGATGGTCCCCACGTGCAGCACCAACCAGATGAGCAGGACAGGGAAGATCGCGGCAAGCGCGAGCTTCACGATTCCCAAGACGAGCGAGGTCGACTCCAACCCCATCGTCCGAAGGTATGCCGCGGCGGCGCGAGCCGCCACCCCTGCGACGGGTCGCGCACGCCGGCGGAGATCACCCGGCCCGGCGCTCCACCAGCTCCGGGGCCTTGTGCGAGCGCAGGTGCGGGTGCGGCACGACATCGCCGACCTGCGCGGACAGCCGCACCCCGCGCGAGCGGGACACCCAGACGGCCGCCACCACCGCGGCCACGGCGCAGATCAGGCCGCTGATGACGACCCCGGCCCGGGGGCCCAGCGCGTCCGAGACCAGGCCGACCAGCGGCGCACCGAGCGGCGTGCCGCCCATGAAGCACATCAGGTAGAGCGCCATCACCCGCCCGCGGAAGGCCGGGTCGCTGCCCAGCTGCACGGTCGAGTTGGCCGAGATGGTGAACGTCAGCGTGGCCGCGCCCATCGGCAGCAGCAGCACGACGACCGACCAGTACGTCGGGCCCAGCCCGACCACGGCCTCCAGCACCCCGAACGCGAGGCAGGACAGCAGCAGCAGCCGGGTCCGCGGCGCGGCCGTCCGCCGGGTCGAGATCAGCGCGCCGCCGAGGGAGCCGACCGCGATCGCGGTGGTGAACAGGCCGTAGCCGGCGGCGCCGCGGTCGAAGACCTCCTTGGCCAGCAGCGCCATCGTCACCGGGAAGTTCAGCCCGAAGGTGCCGACCACGAAGACCAGCACCATCGGCAGGATGAGGTCCGGCCGGCCCTTGACGTACCGGAGGCCCTCCTTGAGCTGGCCGGGCGAGCGGCCGGTCGGCGCGGACCGGAACAGCTCGGCCGGCCGCATCAGCGCCAGCACGACGATCACCGCGATCGTGAAGACCGCGTTGCCGAGGAACACCCAGCCGGTGCCGACCGCGGCGATGAGCACGCCGGCCAGCGCCGGGCCGACGATGCGGGCCAGGTTGAAGGTGACCGAGTTGAGGCTGACCGCGTTGGGCAGGGCGGTGCTGCCGACCATCTCGACCACGAACGACTGCCGGACGGGTACGTCCACGGAGCTGGTGATGCCGAGCACGAGCGCCAGCAGGTAGACGTGCCAGAGCTGGACGATCCCGCCGACGTCGAGCAGGCCCAGCACCGCGGCCTGGCCGATCATGACGCTCTGGGTGACGAAGAGGATCCGGCGCTTGTCGTACCGGTCGGCCAGGACGCCGCCCCACAGCGAGAACACCAGCGTCGGCCCGAACTGCAGCGCCAGCACGAACCCGATCGCGGTGCCGGAGTTGCCGGACAGCTCCAGGATCAGCCAGTCCTGCGCGACCCGCTGCATCCAGGTGCCGGTCAGCGAGATCACCTGACCGCCGGCGTAGAGCCTGTAGTTGCGAACCCGCAGGCTCCGGAACATCCCCGCCGCGGCGGCTCCTCCGGTTTCTTGGTCGTCCGCCGGTCGGTTGATGGTGCACCCTCTCCCCGGCCCCTACTCGGAGGCCACCAGTTTGTCGATCACGGTGCTGGCCGACCGGAGAACCTCGCGCTCGGAGTCGGACAGCTCCGCCAGCCGCTTGGCCAGCCAGGCCTCCCGGGCCCGGACCTCCCCGTGCAGCAGGTCGCGCCCGGCCCCGGTCAGCTCGACCAGGGCCTGCCGGCCGTCGGTCGGGTGCGGGCGGCGCGAGACCAGCCCGCGCTCCTCCAGCGCCGACAGCACCCGCGTCATCGACGGCGGCGTGACCTTCTCGTGCGCCGCCAGCTCGCCCGGGGTCAGGGCACCTTGTCCTTTCAGCGTCGACAGCGCGGCCAGCTGGGTGAGGGTCACCGACGTGTCGGCGCGCTGGCCGCGGAGCCGGCGGTTGAGCCGGACCACGGACAACCTCAGGGAGCTGGCCAGCGCGGTGTCGATCGTCGCCGACCTCACCACTTCATTAGCATAGCAAACGATCCGTCTTCGGGTTTCTTGGTCGTCCGCCGGTTGGCCAGCACTGCCCGGAGATTCCGTCAGGAGATCCCGAGCAGGTCCTCCAGCGGCGCCAGCGCGAAGTAGACGACGAACAGCGCCGCGATCACCCACAGCAGCGGGTGCACCGAGCGGGCCCGGCCGCGGGCGGCCTGCAGCACGACGTAGGAGACGAAGCCGGCGCCGATGCCGTTGGTGATCGAGTAGGTGAACGGCATCAGCACGATGGTCAGGAACGCCGGCACGACCAGCGCGAAGTCGGTCAGGTCGAGGTCCTTGACCTGCATGATCAGCAGGCAGCCGACGATGACCAGGGCGGGCGTGGCCGCCTCCGAGGGCACCAGCGAGACCAGCGGCGTCAGGAACAGCGCCAGCACGAACAGCAGCCCGGTGACCACGCTGGCCAGCCCGGTCCGGGCCCCGTCGGCGACGCCCGCGGTGCTCTCCACGTAGCTGGTCGCGCTGGACGCGCTGGCGGCACCGCCGGCCACCGCGGCCAGCGAGTCGACCAGCAGCACCCGCTGCACGTCCGGCGGGTTGCCCTCGTCGTCGAGCAGCTCGGCCTCGGCCCCGACCGCGACCACGGTGCCCATCGTGTCGAAGAAGTCGGCCAGCATGAGCGTGAAGACCACCAGCGCCGCGGCCAGGATCCCGATCCGGGCGAAGCCGCCGAACAGCGAGAAGTTCCCCACCAGCGAGAGGTCGGGCAGCCCGGCGACCTTGTCCGGCCAGGTCGGCACCGTCAGCTGCCAGCCGGACGGGTTGACCGAGCCGTCCGCGCCGACGGCCGGCCCGGGGTCGGCGATCGCGTCCACGATCAGCGCGATCACCGTCGCGGCCAGGATGCCGAGCAGGATCGCGCCCTTGACCCGGCGGGCGACCAGGATCGCGGTGATGGCCAGGCCGAGCACGAAGACCAGCACCGGCCAGCCGCGCAGGTTGCCGGTCGCGCCCAGCTGCACCGGCACGGGGCCGGCGCCGGTGCGGCGCACGATGCCGGCGTCGACCAGGCCGATCAGCGCCAGGAACAGGCCGATGCCGACCGCGATCGCGGTCTTGAGCTGGCCCGGGATGGCGCGGAAGACGGCGGTGCGGAAGCCGGTCAGCACCAGCACGGTGATGACGATGCCCTCCAGCACGATCAGCCCCATCGCGTCGGCCCAGGACATCCGGCTGGCCACGGCGACCGCGAGGAACGCGTTGAGCCCCAGCCCGGTGGCCAGCGCGATCGGCATCCGCCCGATCAGACCCATCAGGATCGTCATCACGGCCGCGACCAGCGCGGTCACGCCGGCGACCTGCGGGATGCCGAGCAGCCGGCCGTCGGCGTCCGGGGCCAGCCCGATGATCAGCGGGTTCAGCACCACGATGTACGCCATGGTCATGAACGTGACCAGCCCGCCGCGGACCTCCCGGCGCACGGTGGAGCCGCGCGCGGAGATCCGGAAGTAGCGGTCCAGCGAGCTGGAGCTGGTGCGCGGTTCGGCTTCGATGGTCGTCACGGCCGATAGCCTGGCCTACGTGCCCGAGCCAGCCAATCCGTCGCCGGATAATTCTTCGCGGCTGCGACCGGCGCCGCCGCCGCTGGAGGTCGACACCTTCGCCTTGGTCGCGATCGGTGAGGCGCTGTGGCTGGTCGCGTTCGTGGTGCTGCTGTTCTTCCGGGACGGGCACGGGCTGTGGTTGCAGACCTGCGCGGTCGGCTTCGCGCTGGGCCTGCTCGGGATGTTCCTGAGCCGGCACCGACGCGGCTAGATCCCCGAACGTTGGTCCCCGGGCCTCGCCGGCGGGCGCCGCTGGCGGCGGGCGCCGCTGGCGGCGGGCGCCGCTGGCGGCGGGCACTGCTGGCGGCGGGCACTGCTGG
>DATINN010000489.1:0-2980 GCA_035474175.1 Mycobacteriales bacterium
CCGACGTTCGCGGAGGTCTGCACGGCCGCGAACGACGTGACCGCCGCGCCCGACTCTGTGAGTGCGTTGAAGAGCGTCGTCTTGCCGACGTTCGGCAGCCCGACGATGCCGACCTCGAGGCTCGCCATCAGCGCACCGCCAGCGCGTACGCGCCGCCGGTCAGTGCGCCGAGCACGAGCCCGGCCGCGATGTCGGAGCCGTGGTGGACGCCGAGGTAGACCCGGCTCGCCCCGACCGCGGCGGCCCAGATCCCGAGCAGCACGGCCGCGGACCGCGACCAGCGCGGCCGCAGCAGCCGGCTCAGCAGGTAGGCCAGGACGCCGGCGATGAGGGCGCTGGTGACGGTGTGCCCGGAGGGGAAGCTGAAACCGCCGACGGGGACGGCCCGGAAGACCTCGGCCGGGCGGGGCTCCCGCACCAGCAGGGAGAGTCCCAAGCGGGCGGCCACGCCCAGGGCGGCGACGGCCAGCGCCAGCAGCCCGGGCCGCCACCGGCCGGTACGCAGCCGGACCGCCAGCCCGAGCGCGGCCACCAGCGGGAACAGGACCGGGCTGGCGCCGGTGTCGGTGACCGTCCGGGCGACGCGCACACCGGTGCCGGTGCGGTGCGCGAGGACGGCGTCGAGCACGGCCCGGTCGAGCGCGGCCAGCGGGTGGCCGACCCGGGTGGCGACGGCCAGCGCGGCCACCACGGCGACGAGGCCCAGTGCGGTCAGCGGCAGGGTCAGGTGGCGGCGCATGTGTCCAGGCTTGGTCAAGGTTGGTTAACCGACGGCAAATCAGGCCGCCTCCAGCCGGTATCCGTGCCCGCGCAGGGTGGTGATCCGGACCGGCCCGACCCCGGCCGCGGCGGCGGCCTCGTCCAGGCGGCGGCGCAGCGCGGCCACGTGCACGTCGAGCGTCTTGGTCGAGCCGGACCAGTGCTCGTCCCACACGTCCGACATCAGCGTCTCCCGGCTCAAGGCGACGCCGGGGTCGGCGGCCAGCCGGGCCAGCAGGTCGAACTCCTTGGCCCGCAGCGGCACCTCCACGCCGCCGACCTGGCAGCGCCGGGCCGCGGTGTCGACGGTCAGGGCGCCGACCGACTCGACCGGCTGCCGCGGCGGGGAGGACGGCCCCCGGCGCAGGTGCGCGTGCACCCGCGCCCGCAGCTCGGCGAACCGGAACGGCTTGGTCAGGTAGTCGTCCGCGCCCGCCTCCAGCCCGACGACGACGTCCATCTCGTCCTTGCGGGCGGTCAGCATGACGATCACGCAACCGGGCTGCCGGAGGCGCAGCTGCCGGCACACCTCCACCCCGTCCAGGTCGGGCAGGCCGAGATCCAGCAGCACCAGGTCGAACTGCGCCACGGTGGCATCGCGCAGCGCCGACCGGCCGCCGCGGGCCCAGGTCACCTCGTGCCCGTGCGCGCTCAGCCCCTCCTGCAGCAGCGACCCGATCGTCTCGTCGTCCTCGACCACCAGCAACGTCCCCACACCGGCAGCGTACGGAGGTGCGGTCGGGCCGCCGGTCCGGGACTGGCCGCTGTCCACAGTGGAGGATGACGGCGGCGCGCCGCGGCGCCGCCGGTATGGTCGGCCGGGCCGGCGCTGCCGGCGTCACGGGGAGGTGGCCGTGCGGCGGAGGATCCAGTGGGTCGGCGTGCTGGCGGCCGCGCTCGCGATCGGGCTGTTCGGCGTGCCGTTGGCGGCGGCGGTGGTCGTGCTGTATCGGGCCGACGAGCGGGGCGAGCTCGACCGCGTCGCCGACGCCGCCGCCGTCCGGGTCGCCTCCGACCTGGCCGCCGGCCGGGCGCCGCAGCAGCTGCCCGTGGCCGAGGAGGACATGCACGTCGCCCTGTACGACCTGGACGGGCGGCGGCTGCTGGGGGACGGGCCGGCCACCGCCGACCCGGCCGTGCGGCGGGCCGCGTCCGGAGCGGCCGTCGACGGCGGCGGCGGCAGCGACTTCGTGGTCGCCGTGCCCGTCACCGCGGCCGAGCGGGTGGTCGGCGTGGTCCGGGCGAGCTCGCCGGCCTACCGGACCTACCTGCGGGTGGTCGTGACCTGGGTCGGGATGGCGGTGCTGGCCGCGGCGGCCGTGGCCGCGGCCGCGCTGCTGGCCCGGCGGCAGTCCCGGCGGCTGGCCGAGCCGCTGGAACGGCTGGCCGGCGCGGCCCAGTCCCTCGGCGACGGCGACTTCACCGTCCGGGCGCCGGCGGCCGGGATCGGCGAGATCGACGCCGCCGGTGCCGCGCTCAACCGCACCGCCGAGCGGCTCGGCGACCTGGTCGGCCGGGAGCGGGCGTTCACCGCGGACGCCTCGCACCAGCTGCGGACCCCGCTCACCGGGCTGCGGCTGCGCCTGGAGACCGCGCTGGAGGGGGACGACCTGCGGCCGGCCGTGACCGCGGCGCTGGGGACCGCCGACCGGCTGGAACGGACCATCGACGAGCTGATCGCGCTCGCCCGCGACTCGCCGACGGCCCGGACCCCGGCCGACCTGCCGGCCCTGCTGACCGAGGCCGAGGCGCACTGGCACGGCGCGCTGGCCGCCGCCGGTCGGACGCTGCGGGTGTCGCACGACCCGGCGCTGCCCGGCACCCCCGCGTCCGCCGCCGCCACCCGGCAGATCCTCGACGTGCTGCTCGGCAACGCGGTCCGGCACGGCGCCGGCACGGTCACGGTGACCGCCCGGGACGCGGACACCGCCGTCGCGGTCGACGTCGGCGACGACGGGGCCGGGGTCACGATCCCGCCCGAGGAGCTGTTCCGCCGCCGTACGGGTCAGGCCGCCGGGAGCGGGATCGGGCTGGCGCTGGCCCGGGCGCTGGCCGAGGCCGAGGGTGGGCGGCTGGTGCTGACCCGGGCCGGCCCCGGACCGGTCTTCACGCTCCTGCTGCCGGTGTCGGGCCGCCGGCCCGAATCACCGCCGCGCTGCGGGCCGGCCTTCCCGGCCTGACCGACCGGGTGGTGGCCCGCATCCGCGCCGAGATCCCGTTC
>DATINN010000490.1:0-2787 GCA_035474175.1 Mycobacteriales bacterium
CGGGGGCAGGTTGAGCACGGCCACCCCGGCCGGCACCCGGGTGCCGGCCGGGAACCGGCCGCCGTTGAGCAGCAGCACGTCGTACCGGTCGGTCAGGCCCTCGGCCAGCCGCAGCGAGCGGGCCAGGTGGCCGAGGCCGAGCGAGTGCTGGCAGTAGAAGAGCAGCCGGTCCCGGGTCACAGTCCCACTCCGTTCAGCAGCACGTCGTCGGCGGTCGCGAGCAGGTCGTCGAGCCGGTCGAGGGTGGGCAGGTGCACCCGGTTCACGGCCCGCACGGCCCGCTCCGCGACCAGCGCGGCGGCGGTGTGCCAGCGCAGCGAGCGCTCGGCCGGCAGCGCCGGCACCGTCCGGTAGCCGGACAGGAACGCCGCCCGCATCGCGCCCGCGTCGGTACCGAACCCGGGGTCCTGGTGCAGCCGGGCCAGCAGGCTGCCGATGTCGGCCGCGGCCGGGCCGGTGCCGGCCTGGTCCAGGTCGATCAGGGCCAGGTCGGTGCCGTCGGCGAGCGCGTTCTTGGGGTGGCAGTCGCCGTGCAGCACGACCGCGGGGCCGCCGGGGGGCGGGCCGTCGGCGAGCCGGTCGGCCAGCCGCAGCGCCGCCGCGGTCACGTCCGGGCGGGCCAGCGCGACCAGGTGCGCGCTGTGCACGACCCGGCGCACGTCCAGCCGGCCGAAGCGGGGCAGCCCGGCGGCGACCGCGGGGCCGGCGCCGTGCAGGGTGGCGATCGCGACGCCGAGCCGGCGGACGGCCGCGGCCAGCGCCGGACCGGTCAGCTCGCCCCACTGCACGCCGGGCACGGCCCGCATCAGCAGCAGGGTCCGGGCCGGGGAGATCCCCAGCGGCAGCGGGGCGCCGACCCCGCCGGCGGCCAGCACGCCGGCCATCCGCTCGTACCGGTCGGCCCGCTCGGTCACGTCCACGGTCCCGGGCGCGTACGCCTTGGCGTACCCGACCGCGCGGCCGGTCGCGTCCACGGCCCGGAACGTCGCCGCCCGCTCGGGGGAGTATTCGACCAGCTCGCTCGCGACCCAGCCCGGGGCCAGCGCGGCCAGCTCCGGCGCCGGCCGCAGCACCTGGTCCAGGTCCCGCAGCCGCCGGTCGGCCGGGAAGGTCCACCAGATCGCGTCCAGCTCCGGGTCGTGCCGGACCCCGGTCCCGGCCGCCTTCCGGTACGCGGCCGCGCTGTCGCCGCCGCGGAACGCGCGGACCGTCCGCAGCTCGCCCGGCCCGGTCCGGTAGGTGACCCGCAGGCTCTCGCCGATCCGGTACTTCACCCGGACCAGCGCGCAGCCGTCCAGGTCGCGGCCGAGCAGGCGGGTCAGGTGGGCGCCGGCCGCGTCCGGGTCCAGCAGCAGGTCCCGGGCCGGCAGCGCCGCATCCGCCGCGAACCCGTGCCGCACCCCGATGGTCCCCGGCAGGCCCAGCGCTGCGGTCCCGGCCCCGGTCGTGGTCCCCACGCCGGCCGGTGCCGCAGTTGGGGTGGGGCTGGAGGGGGCGGTCAGCATGTCCGGCCCCAGCCGAAGCCGGCCCCGTCGTGGGTCCAGCGGATCGTGTCCAGCCCGGTGCCGGGCCGGTGCAGCCGCACCTCGACCCCCTCGTCGGTGATCTCCGCCGCGGCCCGGGCCCCGGCGAACTCGCCGTCCCGGTCCGGCAGCAGCACCGTGACCAGGTCGGCGTCCGCGCCGGCGGCGCTCAGCACCGCGACCGGGGCCGCCTCCTTGCGCCCGTACGAGGCCGAGACCCAGCCCGGCTCGACGGTGAGCTCGCCCAGCGGGGCCAGCAGCAGCAGGCCGGGCGCGGACAGCCGGTCGCCGCCCAGGTCGAGCGCGCCCTGCGCGGCCGGGCTCAGGTGCCAGCGGGCCGCGTACGAGTGCGGGGTCAGGGCCCGGAGCCGGTCGTGCACGACCCAGTAGTCGTCGTCGACGAAGGCGATCGTGCGGGTGTGCACGGCGTCGTAGCAGGGGCTGACCACCTCGGCCCGGAGCAGGTCCAGGCCGGGGCCGTGCCGCCGGCCGAGCAGCCGGGCGGTCGAGGTCGGCCTGCCCTTGGCCGGCTTGCCCGGCCGGTACGGCGTCTGGTCCAGGCCGTCCACGCAGACTGTGTTGTGCCCGGCGGTGCCCTTGAACCAGTGCCGCCAGCCCGGCGCGCCGTCCTGCGTGCCGCAGCGCGCGTCGTAGGTGTAGCGGCCCGGGTCGACCACGAGCAGCCGCCCGCCGGCCGCGATCTCCACCGACAGCTGGTCGTAGTGCCCGTGCCCGCCGTCGCCGAGCGGGCCGGCGTCCAGCAGCAGCCAGCGCTCGTCCCCGTACGGGCGGGAGCGGTCGCCCCAGCCGCTGCGCTGGGTGAAGTAGCCGCCGACCGGGAAGTCGGCGTGCCGCCGCGCCGGCGCGCCGCCGGAGGTGCCGCCGCTGGCGGCCCAGCGCAGGTCGGGCCGGTGCAGCAGCGCGGACCCGAGCACGAGCACGGCCCGGAAGTCGCCCTGGTCGCCGTCGGAGACGGCCGGGGTCAGCCCGTCCGGCCGCTGCACGTGCAGGGCGAAGTCGCAGGCCCGGTCGGCCGCCCGCAGCAGCGCCGGCGGCACCGGCAGGCCGAAGCGGCGGGCGTTGCCGATCCCGCCCAGCAGCGAGCGCAGCACGATCAGGTGGTAGTCGGTGCTGCACTCGCGGTGGACGCCGTCGGCCCAGATGTCGGTGTCGGCGTTCTCGGCCAGGTCGTCCAGGGCCTGCCGCGCGGCCGCGAACCCGGTGTCCTCCTCGGACAGCGCCAGCCCGACCAGCAGCAGCGCGT
>DATINN010000491.1:0-5427 GCA_035474175.1 Mycobacteriales bacterium
GCCAGCAGCAGCCGGGCGACCTCGCCGTCCCCCTCGACGTCGAACTTCGACGGCGTCGCCAGCAGCGACACCGCGCTGCCGGTCAGCCCCAGCCGCCGGCCGGTCGGCACGTGCAGCGCCGCCCACGGCACCGCGGCCCGGTCGGAGTCGGGCAGCAGCGCGATCCGCCCGAACGGCACCGGGTCCACGGCCAGCGTGCTGCGGAACGCCGTCTCGCTCCCCACGATCCGCACCACCGGGGTCACGTGCCCCTCGCCGGCGGCGGCCAGCACGCCCCGGACCCGGCCCACGTCCGTGCCGGTCAGGTCGGCCACCGTGGCCGCGCCGGTCTCGCGCTGCGCGGCCAGGTCCCGGTTGCGGGTGCCGACGCTCACCGCGTACGAGGAGAAGACGAGCAGGGCCGAGGCGACCGTGACCACGGTGACGACCCGCCGGGTGGCGGGGCGGCGGGCGACGGCCAGCATGGCCAGCGCCGCCGCGTACCGGCCGCCGGCCGTGAGCCGCCGCCCGGCCCAGGTCGCGACGGGCACGATGAGGTGGGCCAGGGCGAGACCGGCGACCAGGGCCAGCAGTCCCGGCGCGGCCAGCGCCAGCGGGCCGGTGAGGTCGCCGGTCACGAACAGCAGCGCGGCCGTGCCGGAGCCGGCGATGACCACCGCGTCCAGCGCGCCCAGCCGCCAGCCGGGCGCGCGGGTGGGGACGCTGCGCAGCAGGGCGGAGATGCGGTCGCGGGTGCCGGCCACGGTGGTGGCCCAGGTGACGGCGGCCAGCAGCAGCACCGCCCCGATGACGGCCAGCCAGAACCCGCGGCCGAGCTCGAACGGGGCGGTGCCGTGCAGCACGGTGTGCCGGGCCGCGGCGGACAGGCCGAGGGCGGCCACCACCCCGACCGGCACGCCCGCCAGCACGACCGGCAGCAGCTCGGCCAGCACCAGGCGGCGGGCGCCGACCCGGCCCGCCCCGCGCAGCCGGGCGATCGCGACCTCGGGGCGGCGCTGCTCGACCGCGGTGCTCAGCGTCAGCACGAGCACGAAGAGGGCGAGCAGGCCGAGCTGGCTCATCAGCAGCGGCACGGTCACCAGCGCCTGCCGGCGGCCCCGGTCGATCGTCGCGGCCAGGCCCGGCACGCCCGAGCTGACGTCGGCCAGCACGGTGTCCGGCCCGTTGATCCGGAAACCCAGGTCGTCGACCTGGACGTGGGCCGCCTCGGTCATCGCGGTCACGGTCGCGCCGGCCCGGGCGATCTCGTCCACGCCGACGGCGCCGCGCTGCAGCGGGTAGGTGACACTGTTTTGCGGGTCGATCCAGGCGTCGCCCGCGAAGGTGGCGGCCGGGGTCAGGCAGACGTCGTGCAGCGGCCGGTACGGCGCGGTCGTGCCGATGGAGCCGGAGACGCCGGCCAGCACCTCGCCGGTCCAGTACGCATCGGCGACCTGGCGGTAGACGCCGGTGACCCGCAGCCGCACGGGCTTCGGCTTGGTGGTGCCGTCGGTGGCCAGCTGCTCCAGGACGTCGACGGTGGAGCCCACGTCCAGCCCGAAGTTCTCCCGGTCCGGCGCGGTGACCGCGATCTCGCCCGCCCGCTGCGGGCAGCTGCCGGCGGCCCAGGTCACGTGCCCGCAGGACCCCTCCCGCCAGCGCAGTGCCCCGACCGGCGAGCGGGCGGTCTCGTCGGCGCGGGTGACGAACACGGACGCGCCGTCGACGGGCGGGCCGAACCAGCGCCGGGCCGGGTCCGGCAGCAGGCCGGCCAGCTTGTCCGGGGTGGCCGGGTCGATGTCCGCGGCCTCCGAGTACGCGAAGCGCGAGACCGAGCGCAGCTGGATCGACGCGTCGCTGCCACCGGCGCTGTCCAGGGTCAGCCGGGTCAGCGCCTGCTGCATGGCCCGGTCGTACAGCGGGGCCAGCACGGCGCAGGCGGTGATGAGCCCGGCCAGGACCAGCAGGACCACCGCCTGCATGCGCCGATACCGGATGGCCGACCACATGGGCGCCAGCTTGTCACCTCCCCGGCACGGACCGGTCCAGAAGTAGGTCGGCGGCGCGCCGCAGGACCTGGGCCCGGGTGCGGTGCGGGTGGTCGGCGGCGAGGTAGTGCTCGCCGATGGCGAGGCAGAAGGCCATCAGGCTGCGGGCCTCGACCTCGTCCGGGTCGGAGCAGACGGTGCCGATCAGCTCGCGCAGCAGCCCCATCCGGCGGTTGTCGACCCGGCGCAGGCGGGCCGCGACGGCCTCGTCCCGGCGGGCCCAGGCGCGGACCGCGAGGTCTATCGGCAGCAGCCGGTCACTGGAGAAGGTGAGCACGCCGGCCCGCCGCAGCTTCGCCTTCGGGTCGCCGCCGGCCCGCTCGACCCGGGCCAGGACCTCGTCCGTGCTCTCCCGTTCCCAGGTGTCCAGCATGGCCTGCAGCAGCGCGTCCCGGTCGGCGATGAACCCGTAGAAGCCGCCCTTGGTCACGCCGAGCGCCTTCGCCAGCGCCTCGACCCGGACGGCGTCCGGGCCGCCGTCGGCCAGCGCCGCCAGGCCGGCCTCGACCCACTTCTCCCGGGGCGTACGGGTCGCCGCCACCATGCCGTCCCCCCATCTGTACGTAGCCGTATGTATCGGCTACCGTCATCCATACGCCATCGTATACATGGAGGCACCCATGAGCATGTCCGCCGTGCTGCCGGCCGCCGACTACGCCGACCGGTTCGTCCTGGCCACCGACGCCGAGGCGAGCCCGGAGCGGTGGGCCCGGGCGATGTTCGGCGACGTCCCGAGCCCGGGCGAGGTGGTCATCTGGCGGGTCCTGCTGGGCCTCCGCCTCAGCCGGGGCCCGTCGCCGGACACCGTGGCCGGCTGGCGGATCGCCGACCGCGGCGCGACCTGGATCCGGCTGGAGGCGGCGTCCTGGTTCCTGACGGCCAACCTGCTCGTGCAGACCACCGGCGGCGAGGTCTCCCTGACCACCGTCCTGCGCTACGACCGCTCGCTCGGCCGCCTGCTCTGGCCGCCGCTGTCCGCCGTCCACCGCCGCCTGATCCCCGGCGTCCTCCACTCCGCCCGAGCAAAGCTCGCAGCCTGACCGCCCAGCGGCTCAACCCGACTGCGGGCGCGGCCTGACCGGCGGGCCCGGCTCGACCGCGGGCCCGGCTCGACCGCGGGCGCGGCCTGACCGCCCGCCTCAACCCGACCGCGGGCGCGGCCTGACCGGCGGGCCCGGCCCGACCGCGCGGGCCGGGCCTGACTGCGGGCAGGTCAGGGGTGGGCGGGCAGGAGCAGGCGGTCGAGGGCCGTGTCGGTCAGGCGCAGCCAGCGGTCGCCGCCGGGATCGTTGCTGACCTGCTGGGAGGCGAGCCCGGTCAGCACGGCGGTCCAGAGGTCGAGCTCGGCCGGGTCGACCCCGGCGGCGACGAGCACGCCGGCCAGCTCGTCCAGCGGCCGCCGGGCCAGCGCCATGGACTCGGCGCTGGGCGCGAACCCGGGCGCGGTGAACTGGAACAGCAGCTGGAACCGGGCCGGCTCCTCCGCCGCGAAGCCGACGAACAGGCGGGCGCCGGCGCGGGCCAGCTCCACCGGGTCGGCGGGCCGCTGGAGACCGTCGATGCGCTCGCCCAGCCGCCGGTACCCGTCGGCGAACATCTGGTCGAACAGCGCGTTCTTGGAGGCGGCGTACTCGTACAGCGACGGCGCCCGCATGCCGACCTCGGCGCCGAGGTCGCGCAGGGTCCAGCCGGTCAGGCCCCGCTCCCGGGACAACCGCCAGGCGGCGTCGAGGATGCGCCGCACGGTCTCCTGCCGGCGTGCAACCCGGGACGCTGTCACGCCGTGGATCCTAACAATGTTAGGGAATCGCTTGACGCCCGCGACCGCGGCGCTCCAGACTCCTAACGACGTTAGGCGGAGCGAGGGGGGCACCATGACCGAGGTCGGGACCGAGCGGCGGTCGCCGCGACCGCTGGCGTACGGGGAGTGGATGACCGTCGCCACGGCCGAGTACGGACGGATCCTCCGCCTGCTCCCGGAGCTCGCGGACGGGTCCTGGGACCGGGCCACCGACTGCGCCGGCTGGACCGTCCACGACGTCGTCGCCCACCTGGCCGGCGCCGCCGCGTCGACCGCCTCGCCCCGGGAGCTGATCCGGCAGGCCTGGCTCGGCCGCCGCTCCGGGCGCGCGGGCGACCTGGTCGACCGGATGAACCAGATCCAGGTGGCCGAGCGGCGCGGGCTGACACCGGCGGCGTTGCGGGGCGACCTGGCCGCCACGTCGCGGCGCGGCCTGGCCACCCGCCGCCGCGTGCCGGCGCCGCTGCGGGCGGTCCGGCTGCCGTTCGGGCCGCCGCTGGGCACCCGGCCGCTCGGCTACCTGCTCGGACGGATCTACACCCGCGACGCCTGGATGCACCGGGTCGACCTCAGTTGCGCGACCGGCGCGACCCTGGAGCTGACCGCCGACCACGACGGCGCCGTCGTGGCGGACCTCGTCGCCGAGTGGGCCGCCGCCCACGGCCGCCCGTACGAGCTGCACCTGACCGGTCCGGCCGGGGGCCGCTGGCGCGCCGGCGAGCCGGACACCGTCCTGGAGCTGGACGCGGTCGAGTTCGCCCGCACCCTCTCCGGCCGCGCTCCCGGCACCGGCCTTCTCACCCACCGCGTGCCCTTCTGATCCGCCGGAGCGGGCGGGGCCGCACCCGGGCGCGGCCGCGGGCCGGCCCGCCGCCGGGACCCGGTCGGGTGATAACGGGATCTGGGTCCCTCTCGGCCTCGGTGTCCGCTTGAATAGCGGGATGGCACTGAGGTGGCGCATCGGCCGGGGTCGCAGGCTCCTGCGGTTCGGCGCGGTGGCCGGGACGAGCATCGCCCTGCTGCTCTCCGCCGGGGGCCACGGTGGCGGCAGCAGCGACCGGGCCGACGGCGACGGGGCCGGCGCGGACGCCGACGCGGTCGCGGAGGAACCCGAGGGGGTCGAGCCGGAGTCCGCCTCGCCGTCGGGCATCCGGCCGGTCGACCCCCTGGTGACCGCGGCCGTCCGGTCCTACGAGGCCTACCTGCAGGCCCAGGCCCGGGCGCTGCCCGCGCGCGCCCGCGGCTTCACCGACGCCGTCCGGCGCGGCGACGTGGCCGCGGCCCGGAAGAACTTCGCCGCCAGCCGGGTCGGCTGGGAGCGGATCCAGTCCGTCGGCCTGCAGCTGCCCCGGCTCGACCGCAGCATCGACGCCCGGGCCGACGACTTCGCGACCCCGTCCGACCGGGCCTGGACCGGCTGGCACCGCCTGGAGCAGCTGCTCTGGACCGCCCGCGGCACCGCCGGCGCCACGCCGTACGCGGACCGGCTCGACCGTGACCTCCAGCAGCTGAGCCGGGCCGTACCGGGCCTGGTGATCACCGCGCCCATCATGACGACCGGGATCCAGCGGCTCGTGGAGGAGGCCATCGCGGAGAAGC
>DATINN010000492.1:0-3789 GCA_035474175.1 Mycobacteriales bacterium
GGACCCGCCGTCCGGCCGCCGCCGCGCCCCGGAGGCGACGGAGCCGGACCCGCTGGCCGTCGCGCCGCAGTCCGGCCGTCGCCGTGCCCCGGACCCGGAGCCGGTCCCGGACCTACTGTCCGGCCGCCGCCCCTCCCCGGAGCCGGATCCGTCCGCCGGCTGGGGCGGTGCTCCGGACCCGCGTGCCGCCGCGCCGCCGTCCGGCCGCCGCCGTGCCCTCGAACCGGAGCCGCTCGCGGACCTGCCGTCCGGGCGCCGTCGCGCCCCGGAGCCGGATCCGGTCGCTGAGCCGATTCCGGGCTGGCCCGGTGGTGCGGATCCGGGTGCGAACGGCCTGCCGTCGGGGCGGCGGCGGGCGCCGGAGCCGGACGTGGTGCCGGGCGTGCAGCCCGCGCCGGGACCCGGCTGGCCGGAGGGCGGCCAGGGGCCGGCGCCCGAGGCGGTGCCAGGTGGGATGACCACCACGGCGGTGGGGTTTCCGGCCTGGTTGGCGCCCGCGCCGTACAACCCGCTGCAGTCGGCCCCACCGCAGCCGGCCGGTGCCACCCGGGTGCCGCCCACGGGCGACGGCTGGCGGACCGGGCTGGTCGCGGTGGTGCGGATCGAGTGGCTGGTCGCCGTCGCCTGCTACGTGGGCCTCGCCTTCGCGAAGATCGCCCCGTACACCGCCGGGGCGCTGGCCGGCCTCGCCGTCGTCGGCGGCGCGTACGGCCGGTTGCGGTGGCAGGCGGCCCGCACCCGCCGCCCGCCGGCCGCCGACCGGCCCGCCACCGCCCTCGCGGTCGCCGCCGCGGTCGCCGCCGTCGTGGTCGTCCCGGCGGCCATGTTCGGCGCGCTGACCGCCGCCCGGGTCGCCGCGATCGCGGCCGCCACCTGCGCCACCGCGGCCGCGGTGCTGCTGCGCCGCAAAGTCTGACCGGCGACACCGCCGGCCGCGCCGGCACGCCGTGACCGGCGACGCCGCTGGCCGCGGCGGCACGCCGTGACGGGCGACGCCGCCGGCCGCGGCCGGCACGCCGTGACCGGCGATGCTGCCGGCCGCGCCGGCACGCCGTGACCGGCGACGCTGCCGGCCGGGACGCGCGGGTGTCGGGAGCTTCTTCGGCCCGGAGAACCCGTTCGTCTACGCGGAGATCCGCGGCGCGGCGACGCTGCCGGAGGAGGGCGGCCGGGAGCTGTCGGTCAGGTACACCGGCGAGTCGTACCCGGCCGAGCCCGAGGGCACGGTCCGCGTCGTGATCCGGGTGACCCCGGAGCGCGTGGTCGGCCGCTGATCCGCCAGCTCCATCGCGGTCAGCTTCTCCCGGAGCCGGGCCAGCGCCCGGCTCCGGGTGGTGCGCACCGTGACCTCGCTGACGCCGAGCTCGGCCGCGACCTCGCCGTCGGGCCGGTCGTCGAGCACGGTCAGCGCGATCACCCGGCGCTGCCGCGGGGTGAGCGTGCGCACCGCCTCGCCCAGCACCAGCTTGTCCAGCACGGCCTCGTCGGCGGCCGGCCGGGGCCGGTCGGGCAGGTCCGCCAGCACGACCTCCCGGGACGTGCGCCGCCAGCGGCTGACGCACTCGTTGCCGACCGCCCGCCGCAGGTACGCCCCCGGCGTCGCCATCTCGGCCGCGTCCCGCCGTCCCCGCAGCACCCGTACGACGACGTCGTGCACGACGTCCTCCGCGTCCGCGCCGCCGGACCCGAGCCGGGACCGGGCCGTGCGGACCAGGTCGCCGCGGTGCGCGCCGAGCACGTCGGCCCACCCGTCGGAGCTGGTCTGCGCCATGGCGGTCATCGCATCTCCTGAGGGTTCGCCGGTTCGGACGGGATCGACAGTGCCGCCCGGGAAACGGCGCCAGAAGGGGGGTAACCCCCCTGCGCGCCCCCGCGTACGCGAGGCAGGGTGGCCACCGTGGACGTCACCGTCGCCAGCCGGACCGGGCGCAGCCGCGCGGCCAGCGAGGACCGCTGGGTCGCGGTGACCGGCGGGTCGGGGCTGCTGCTGGCCGTCGCCGACGGGATGGGCGGCACGCTGGACGGGGCGGCCGCGGCCGATGCCGCGCTGGCCGGCCTGGTCGAGGCCCTCGACCCCGGCGCGGCCCGCATCCGCGACGCCAGCACCCGCCCGCTGGACGCGGCCGGCCGCCCGCTCGACGCCGCGGGCCGCGCACTGGACGCCGCGGGCCGCCCGCTGGACACCGTGCCACCCGGCGGCGCCACCCCGCGAGGCGGTGTCACCCACCCGCGACCCGGCGCCACCCACCCGCGGGCCGGCGGCAGCCGGTCCCGGGCCGGCGCCGACCTGGTCGGTGCGGTCGCCGCGGCGCAGGCGCGGGTCCGCGGTCTGGCCACCGACGGCATGCCGGTCCCGCTGCGCCCCGGCAGCACGCTCACCGCCGTGGTCGTCACCGACCGGCGGCTGCGCCTGGCCCACCTCGGCGACTCGTCCTGCTGGCTGCTGCGCCGGGGCCGCCTGCGCCGGCTGACCGAGGAGCACACCCACGCCGCGCAGCTGGTCCGGGCCGGCGCGGTGGAGGTCGGCTCGGTGGCGCAGCGGCGGCTGGACAGCATGCTGACCCGGTTCGCCGGCATGCCCGGCACGGCCAACCCGCAGCTCGCGACCGTACGGCTGCGTCCCGGGGACCGGCTGCTGGTCGCGACCGACGGGGTGACCCGGGCGCTGACCGTCCCGGCGCTGGCGACGCTGCTGGCCCGGCCCGGCACCACCGCGGCCGACCTGGTCCGGGCCGCTCACGACGCGGGCGGGCGGGACGACGCGACCGCGCTGCTGGCCGCCGTGCCGGTGGACGTACCGGACGACATGGACACCACCCGGCCGGACCTGAATACTCGGTATGTGGCGGAGGGGGCACGATGAGCGGCACGCGCCCGGACCGGTCCGCGCGCACGGTCCCGCTGGAGCAGGGCGAGATCGTCGGCGAGGGGCCCGACTCGCGCTGGCGGGTGGTCCGGCACGTCGCCGACGGCGGCTTCTCCTCCGTGTACGAGGTGCGCCCGGCCACGCCGGAGACCGTCGACCGGCACGGCGGCGCGCCCCGCGCCCTGAAGTGCGTCTGGGGCACGCCGGCCGAGCTGACCGCGATCAACAGCGAGGCGGCCCGGACCCAGGACGTCGACGGGCACCCGGGCGTGCTCACGCTCGTCACCAGCTTCCGGTTCGAGCGGGCGACCGCGCCGCACCACCACGTCGGGCTGGTGCTGGAGCTGGCCGACGAGGACCTGCCGACCTTCGGGGCCCGGGTGCGGCCGTCGGAGCGGGCCTGGGCGGCGGTGTTCGAGCAGGTCGCGGCCGGGCTGGCGCACATCCACCAGCGCCGCGTCGTGCACGGCGACATCAAGCCGACCAACATCCTGCGGATCGACGCGCGGTTCGCGGTGGCCGACTTCGGGGTGTCGGCGCCGCTGGAGTCGACCCGGTCGGCGGGGATCGGGCTGGCCCGCACGATCGCGTTCTGGCCGCCGGAGTCGGCCACGCAGGGCGTCCTGCAGGCCGACGGGGTGCGGCGCCCGCCGGTCGAGGGCTGGCGCGCCTCGCAGGCCGGCGACGTCTGGGCGCTGGCCGTCAGCGCGCACCGGATGCTCACCGGCCGGCACATCACGGCCGGCACGACCCCCGAGCAGCAGTACGAGCTGGTCTGCCTGGGGCGGTACGCGGTCGACGGCCGGATCGGCCCGGGCTGGCGCCGGCTGCTGGAGGACTGCCTGATCCAGGACCCGCGCCGCCGCCGGGTGACGACGTCGGCGCAGCTGCGGGAGCGGCTGGCCGAGCTCGCGGCCCCGCCG
>DATINN010000493.1:0-1994 GCA_035474175.1 Mycobacteriales bacterium
GCCGCCGGAGCCGCTCCCCCGGCTGCCGGTGGCGCGGGCGGTCTGGCGGCCGCGGCCCGACCTGACCACGGCCGCGGAGAGCTGGCTGCTGGCCGGCGGCCCGCACCACACGGTGTTCAGCTCGGCCGTGGGCACCGAGGCGCTCGAGGATCTGGCCGAGATGGCGCGGACCGAGCTGGTCTCGATCGACGCCGGCACGACGGTGCGCCGGCTGCGCGACGAGCTGCGCTGGAATCAGGCCTACTACCGGCTGGCCCAGGGCTTCTGACTGCCGGGGCCGGTAGCGTGCGACCGGGTCGAGGCACCGGTGGGAGGGCGGCACAGTGGCAGTCGGTCAGAGCGCCGCCGGAGCCTGGGACGTCGACCGAACCGTCGTCCGGTTGCCGGATCCCGCGATCGAGGTGCTCGACGACCGGTTCCGCGCGCTCACCGTCATGCAGGGGGTCGTCGAACGGCTGTGGACGGGCGGCCGCTGGCTGGAGGGCCCGGTCTGGTTCGGCGACGGCCGCTACCTGCTGTTCTCCGACATCCCCAACGACCGGATGCTGTGCTGGAGCGAGCTGACCGGCGAGGTCGCCGTCTACCGCTCGCCGGCGGACAACAGCAACGGCAACACCCGGGACCGGCAGGGCCGGTTGGTCACCTGTGAGCACCGCACCCGCCGGGTGACCCGGACCGAGCATGACGGCTCGGTCACCGTCGTCATGGACGGCTTCGACGGCAAGCCGCTGAACGCGCCCAACGACGTGGCGGTCCACTCCGACGGCTCGGTCTGGTTCACCGATCCCGGCTGGGGCATCGAGAACGACTTCGAGGGCGACCGGGCGGTCAAGGAGCTGCCCCGCGACGTCTACCGGGTGCTCGACGGCCGCGGCACACCCGTGATCACCGGGATGGACCGGCCCAACGGGATCTGCTTCGCCCCCGACGAGACCCGGCTCTACGTCGTCGACGTCGGCGAGATCCGCGTCTTCGACATGGACGGGACCACTCCGGTCGACGGCCGGCCGTTCGTGGAGTTCCCCGGGCCGGGCGGCTCCGACGGGATCCGCACCGACCGGGACGGCAACCTGTGGGCGGCGGCCGCGGCCGGCGGCGCCGGGTTCGACGGCGTGCACTGCTACAGCCCCGACGGCACGCTGATCGGCCAGATCCACCTGCCGGAGGGCTGCGCCAACCTCTGCTTCGGCGGGAGGAAGAAGAACCGCCTCTTCATGACCGCCACCTCATCCCTCTACAGCGTGTACGTCGGAGCCCACGGCGCCCAGCAACCCTGAACCGCCGGACCCGTTTCCGGCTCGGACCCTGGAGAGATCGTGTCCAACCCCGCCGCGGCCGGACCGGTCGCGCCGTCGGCCGCCGCCAGTGGCACGCTGCGCCCGGTCCCGTTCGGCGCGGTGCGCATCACCGGCGGCCTGTGGGCCGCGCGCCAGCGCGTCAACCGCGATGTCGCCATCCCGTCGGGGCGCGAGCACCTCGACACGTCCGGCAACCTCGAGAACCTGCGGACCGCCGCCGCCGGCGGGACGGGCGGCGAGGCGCGCGGGCTGGTGTTCATGGATTCCGACGTCTACAAGTGGCTGGAGGCCGCGGCCTGGGAGCACGGCCGCGAGCCGGCACCCGAGCTGCTGGCGGAGCAGCGGGCGGTGACCGCGGTCGTCGCCGCCGCCCAGCAGCCCGACGGCTACCTCGACTCGGTCGTGCAGATCCGCGACGGCGGCGAGCGGTACCGGGACCTGCCGTGGAGCCATGAGCACTACTGCGCCGGGCACCTGATGCAGGCGGCGGTCGCCCAGGCCCGCGCCACCGGCGACCGGGCCCTGCTCGACGTCGCGGTGCGGCTGGCCGACCACCTGGTCGAGACGTTCGGCCAGGACCGCCGGCACGACGTGGACGGTCACCCGATCGTCGAGATGGCGCTGGTGGAGCTGTACCGGGAGACCGGCGAGCGGCGCTACCTGGACCTGGCCGGATACTTCGTCGACGCCCGCGGG
>DATINN010000494.1:0-4981 GCA_035474175.1 Mycobacteriales bacterium
GAGCGGAGCGCCTCGGCGGCCCGGACGGTGAGCAGGCCGGGATCGCCGGGGCCGGCCCCGACGAAGGTGATCCGGCCGGTCGTCTTGCGCGCGCGGGTCATCGCGTGTCCCCAAAGAGTTCATTGGCACCGTCGGCGAGCAGTTCGGCGGCCAACCGCCGACCGATCGCCGCGGCATCGGTGACCGGGCCGGTGGCGGACAGCCGGACGGCATCGGAGCCGTCGGCCGCGGTCACCGAACCGCGGAGGAACAGTTCTGGTCCGTCATCGCCGTCGGCGATCACGGCCAGGCCGCCGACCGGCGCGGTGCAACCCGCCTCCAGGGCAGCGAGCAGGGCCCGTTCCGCGGTGACCGCGGCCCGGGAGTCGGCATGGTCGAGCGCGGCCAGCTGGCGGACCAGCTCGCCGTCGGACGCGCGGCACTCCACCGCGAGCGCGCCCTGGGCCGGCGCGGGCAGCACCAGCAGCGGATCGAGGGTCTCGGTCACCACGTCGAGCCGGTCGAGCCGGCTCAGCCCGGCCCGGGCCAGCACGACCGCGTCCAGCTCGCCGTCGGCGACCTTGCGCAGCCGGGTGTCGACGTTGCCGCGGATCGGCACCACCTCGACGCCCAGCCCGAGCGCGCGGATCTGCGCCGCCCGCCGGGGCGAGCCGGTGCCGATCACGGCCCCCACCGGCAGCTCGCCCAGGGTGAAGCCGTCGCGGGCGACCAGCACGTCGCGCGGGTCCTCGCGCACGGGCACGGCCGCCACCACCAGACCCGGCGCGGTCGCCGTCGGCAGGTCCTTGTACGAGTGCACGGCGATGTCGATCGAGCCGTCGGCCAGCGCGTCCCGCAGCGCCGAGGCGAAGACCCCGGTGCCGCCGATGACGGTGAGGTCGGCGGTGGAGCGGTCGCCGTGGGTGACGATCTCGACGGCCTCGGCCTTGAGGCCGATCCCGGCCAGCGCGGTGATGACCATGCTGGTCTGGCTGCGGGCCAGGGCGCTGCCCCGGGTGCCGATGCGCAGGGCGGTCGTCATGCGGCATCCCCCTCGGCCGGGCGCGGCAGCTCCGCCGGCCGCGCCATGTCGGCCAGCTCGGCCGGCCGCCCGAGATCGGTCGCGCGACCCACGTCGGTCGCGCGGGAAACGTCGCCCGCCCGGGACAGCTCGGCCGGGAGCGCCTCGCCCGGCGGGTTGACCGCGGCGACGGCCGCGGTCGCGGCCGGGTCGAGGTCGAACAGCTCCCGCAGCGCGTCCGCGTACGCCCCGCCGCCGGGCCGCTCGGCCAGCTCCTTCACCCGTACGGTCGGGGCGTGCAGCAGGGACTGCACCACCCGGTGCACGCTGCGGGCCACCTCGGCCCGGGTCGTCCCGTCCAGGCCGGGCAGCCGGGCGTCCAGCCGGGACAGCTCCGCGTCGACCACCTCGGCCGCGCGGGCCCGCAGCGCGGTCACCGTGGGCGTGACCGCGGTGGCCCGGCGGGCGCCGAGCCGGCCGGCGACCTCCTGGTCGACGATCGCCCGGGCCCGGTCGACGTCGTCGTGCGCGCCGAGCCGGACCGACGGCTCCGCCAGCGCCTCCAGGTCGAGGTAGTGCACGCCGTCCAGGGCGCCGGCGGCCCGGTCGAAGTCCCGCGGCAGGGCCAGATCCAGCAGCACCAGCGGCCGCCCGGAGCGGGCCGGCAGGGTGGCCTCGACGGTGCCGGCCGTCAGCACGGCGCCGACCGAGCCGGTGCAGCCGATCACGAGGTCGGCGGCGGCCAGCTCGGCCGGGACGTCGTCCATCGTCGCCGGGCGGACCACCGGGCCGGTGCCGTCCCCGGCCAGCGACGCGGCCAGCCGCAGCGCCCGCTCCGGGGAGCGGTTGGCCACGACCAGCTCGCCGATGCCGGCCCGGACCAGCGTGGCCGCGGACAGCGCGCCCATCGAGCCGGCCCCGACGACCAGCGCGCGCAGGCCGTCCAGCGGCCCGAGCACCCGGGCGGCCTCGTGCAGCCCGACGCTGACCACGGACGCGCCGGCCCGGTCGATGCCGGTCTCGGCGTGCACCCGCTTGCCCGCCCGCAGCGCGTGCTGGAAGACCTCGTGCAGCTCCCGGTTGACCGCGTCCAGCGCCGACGCCGTCCCGTACGCGGTGCGCAGCTGGCCCAGGATCTGCGACTCGCCCATCACCATCGAGTCGAGCCCGGCCGCGACCGAGAACAGGTGCTGGATCGCGGCGTCCTCGTAGTGCACGTAGAGGTGCTCACCCAGGGCCGGGAAGTCCAGGCCGACCCGGTGGGCCAGCACGGAGGAGGTGTCCTCGAGGCCGCCGTGGAACCGGTCGACCTCCGCGTACACCTCCACCCGGTTGCAGGTGGACAGGACCAGGACCTCGCTGATGTGGTCGGTGCGCAGCAGCTCCTGCAGCACCGAGGGCAGCTCGTCCGCCCCGACCGCGGCCCGCTCCAGCAGCGACACCGGCGCGGTCCGGTGCGACATCCCCACGACCAGGAGGCTCATGCCCGCTCCTCGGACAGGCCGGTCCTCGCGAGCTCGGACCTCGTCACTCCCCGCTCGCGCTGCGAGCACTCGCGCTCGCTCATCCGACCTCCTCCAGGGCGCCGCCGACAGGACGGAGCTTGCGCTGCTCGTGGAAGGACAGGATCTGCAGCTCGATGGCCAGGTCGACCTTGCGGACGTCGACGCCGTCCGGCACCGCCAGCACGGCCGGGGCGAAGTTGAGGATGCTGGTCACGCCGCAGTCGACGAGCAGGTCGCAGACCTCCTGGGCCGCGTGCGCGGGGGTGGCGATGACGCCGATGGCGATGTCGAGCTCGCGGATCACGTCCGGCAGCTCGTCCACCGACCGCACCACCAGCCCGGCGATCTGCTCGCCGACCCGGGCCGGGTCCGCGTCCAGCAGGGCGGCGATGTGGAAGCCGCGGGTGGTGAAGCCGCCGTAGCCGGCCAGCGCGTGGCCGAGGTTGCCGACGCCGATCAGCGCGACCGCGAGCCGGCGGGTCAGGCCCAGCACGCCCTCGATGCGCTCGACCAGCACGGCGACGTCGTAGCCGACCCCGCGCGTCCCGTACGAGCCGAGGTGGGAGAGGTCCTTGCGCAGGTTGGCCGAGTTGACCCCGGCCGCGGTGGCCAGCTCCTCGGAGGAGACGGTGACCACGCCCTGCTCGGCCAGCTGGGACAGCACCCGCAGGTAGACGGCCAGCCGGGCGACGCTCGCCTCGGGCACGGCCCGGTCCTCGCGGCGGGGCTCCGGCCGGCTCTCGACCCGGCCCGGCAGCGTCGAGCGGACGGCCCGGCCGATGGCGGCCCGGGCGCGCCGCACGCCACCGGTGGCAGGCTCCTCCACGAGGGCCTCATCCGGTGTCGCTGCGTGCTGGTCGGTCACGACGTGGCTCCCGCTCTGAGCGCTCCGTACACACCCGGCGGGGGGCGCGTCAGTGCGCTGTGGTATCGGCTCACCTGCAACGACCACCGTAACCACTTGTGAATGCGTTCACAAAATCGACGGGGAACCACGGCGCGCTCGAAGGTGCTCCTAGTAGGCGTAGGCAACGGAGGTGATATGCGTGCGGGGCGCCGAGGGGGACGCGTTCGCCGGGTTCGTCCGGGCCCGGTACGGCAGCCTGCTGCGGTTCGCCTACCTGCTCACCGCCGACCGGGGGCACGCCGAGGACCTGGTCCAGGACGGTCTGGCCCGCACGTACGGGGCCTGGTCGAGGCTGCGCGAGCCGGCCGCGGCCGACGCGTACACCCGCACGACGCTGGTCCGGCTCGCGCTGCGGGCCCGGCGCCGGCGCTGGCGGGGCGAGACCCCGACCCCGGTGCTGCCCGAGCAGCCCGCCGACGGCGGCGACCCCGACCTGGCCGAGTCCGTCCGGGCCGCCCTGGCCGCGCTGCCGGCGGACCAGCGCGCGGTGCTGGTGCTGCGCTACTACGACGACCGCACCGAGCGGGAGATCGCCGCCCTGCTCGACTGCTCCCCCGGCACCGTGAAGTCCCGCGCCGCGCGCGGCCTCGCGGCGCTACGGGAGGCGGGCCTGCTGGACGGCGTGCTGGAGGGAGACCGTCGTGACCGAGGTGCGTGAGCTGCTGGAGTCGGCCGCGGGCACGGTGCCGGAGGACGCCGAGGCGCCGCTGGCGGCGGTGCTCGCGGCCGGGCGCCGGCGGGTGCGGACGCGCCGGCTGGCCGTCGCCGGGGCCGGCGTCGCCACCGCGGCGGCGCTGCTGGTGATCGGGCCGTCGCTGCACCGCGCGGCCGACCAGGGGCTGCCCGGGTCGATCGACGCGATGACCTCCGGCGGCAGCACCGCCGCGCCGGCCGCGGAGCCGACCTGCGCGCTGGACAAGTCCAAGCTGCCCGGACGGAAGGTGACCGTGGACAACGGCGACTGGCCGACCGAGCAGGCCGCCGACCTGCTCGGGCTGCACGGCTGGCCGCGGGCGGTCCCGTACGACGCGGCCCGCTGGACGGTCGTCACCCACGGCTCCGACGGGGTGCTGGTCGCCTCGCTGCCGGGGGCGAAGCCGCGCTACCTGTCCATCCACCGGGGCCCGAACAACTCCTGGATCGCCGGCGTCCCCTGCACCCCGCGCTGATCTCAACTTCCGCCGCCGGTCGATGCGTCAGGCAGTGTGACGGTCCGACGGAGGGTGGGTGCTGGTGCGGCGGGACGAGGAGTTCACCGCGTACGTGGCGGCGCGGGCGCGCCTGCTGCGGCGCTCGGCATACCTGCTCTGCGGGGACTGGCACCGGGCCGAGGACCTGACCCAGAGCGCCCTGACCAAGGTCTACCTGGCCTGGTCGAAGGTCAGCCGGGCCGACAACGTGGACGGGTACGTGCGGACGATGCTGGTCCGGACGTACCTGGACGAGGAGCGGCGGCGGTGGCGGAAGGAGCAGCCCACCGGCGAGTCGCTGGACGGGGTCGGCCCCGACCCGTCCGGGCGCTCCGACGACCGGCTCGACCTGCTGGCCGCGCTGGGGACGCTGCCGCCG
>DATINN010000495.1:0-5005 GCA_035474175.1 Mycobacteriales bacterium
GGGCGACCCCGGCCGCCGCCTCGGTGTCGGCTTCGCCGCGGTCTGCACCCTGCTGGTGATCCTCGGCGGCCGGCTGGTGCAGCTGCAGGGCTTCGACAGCGACCACCTGGCCGCCCGGGCCGAGCAGAAGCTGCTCGCCCCGACGACGATCCCGGCCACCCGGGGCCAGATCGTGGACCGCGACGGCAAGCCCCTGGCATACAGCGTGGCGGCCCGGACGATCTTCGCCGACCCGAAGACGGTGGTCGACCCGGAGGCGACGGCCCGGGCCCTGAGCGGCCCGCTGGCCAAGCCGGTCAGCTGGCTGCTGCCCCGGCTGACCAAGCCCAAGGCCCGGTACGTCGTGCTGGCCAAGGAGTTCACCCCGGCCAAGGCCGCCGACGTGCTCGCGCTCAACCTCAAGGGCATCGGCGCCGACGACACCACCCAGCGCATCTACCCCGGCAACGACCTGGCCTCCGCGGTGGTCGGCTACACCAACGACAGCGGCGGCCTCGGCGGCATCGAGTCGAAGTTCGACGACCAGCTCAAGGGCACCGACGGCAAGCTCGAGGTCGAGCTGGGCAACAACGGCCTGCAGATCCCGGGCGGCCTGCGCCAGGAGCGGGCGGCGGTGCCGGGCTCGACCGTGCAGCTCACCATCGACCAGGACCTGCAGTATCAGCTGCAGCGCGCGCTGGCCGGCGCCGTGCAGAAGGCCAAGGCGACCACCGGCCAGGCCGTGATCCTGGACGCGCACACCGGCGAGGTGCTCGCGATGGCGACCGCCCCGACGTACGACGCCCAGAACCCGACGAAGTCCACGCCCGAGGACCGGATGAACCTGGCCGTGCAGGCCCCGGTCGAGCCGGGGTCGGCCAACAAGGTGGTCACGTTCGCGGCCGCGGTGCAGGACGGCAAGCTGCGCCCGGACACGCCGATGCTGGTGCCGGACGCCTACCTGGTCGGCGGGCACGCGGTGCACGACGCCTGGTCGCACGCCCCGGCGCACTGGACCGCGACCGGCGTCCTGGCCAAGTCCAGCAACGTCGGCACGCTGATGATCGCGAACAAGATCGTCGGCCCGGCCCAGTTCTACGACACCGAGCGCAAGTTCGGCATCGGGGAGAAGACCGGGATCGAGCTGCCGGGCGAGAGCGCCGGCCGGCTGCCCACGCCGGACACCTGGTCGGGCACCACGTTCGGCAACCTGCCGATCGGCCAGGGCCTGTCCATGACCCCGCTGCAGCTGGCCGGGATGTATCAGACGATCGCCAACGACGGCGTCCGCGTGCAGCCCCGGATCGTGCGGTCGGTGGTCCACCCGGACGGCACCAGCACCCCGACGGCCGCGCCGCAGCGGACGACGGTGGTCAGCCCGGCCACGGCCCGGACGGTGCGCGGGATGCTGGAGGCGGTCGTCGGCAAGGGCGGCACGGCGCCCAAGGCGGCCATCGACAACTACCGGGTCGCGGGCAAGACCGGCACGGCGCAGCGGCCCAACCCAACCTGCAAGTGCTATTCCGGCGGCGGCTACTGGGCGACGTTCGCCGGGATGGCCCCGGCGGACAAGCCGGCCCTGGTGATGTCCGTGGTGATCGAGGAGCCGCCGGGCGGCGGGGAGGGCGGCGCGGTCGCGGCGCCGCTGTTCCACGACGTCATGTCGTACGCGCTGACGGCCCGGAAGGTGGCCCCGACCGGGTCGCCGGTGCCGGTCGCCAAGCTCACCACCGACTGATCGGTGACCGCCGCAGGCATGCGCCGCCGCGCCCTCGGCCGCGATGGCTTAGGGTTCTGGCCCGTGTCCGGGACCTCGCCGTTGCGGCCGAGCCGGCCCCAGCCGCACCGGTTGGCCGAGCTCGCCACCGCCCTCGGCCTGCCGATCCCGGCGGGTGACACGGCCGGTGACACCGTGGTCACGGGCGTGACCCACGACTCCTCCGCCGTACGGCCCGGTGACCTGCTCGCGGCCCTGCCCGGATCCCGTACGCACGGGGCCCGGTTCGCCGCCGCCGCGGCCGCCAACGGCGCGGTCGCGATCTTCACCGACCCGGCCGGGGCCGAGCTGGCCGCCGGCACCGGGCTGCCGGTGCTGCTCGCCGACCGCCCGCGGCCGCTGCTGGGCGCGCTGTCCTCGGCCGTGTACGGCGACCCGACCGCCGGCATGCTCGTCATCGGCGTGACCGGGACCAACGGCAAGACGACCACGGCCTATCTCCTGGAGGAGGGGCTGCGGGCCGGCGGCCACGTCACCGGGCTGATCGGCACGGTGGAGACCCGGGTCGACGGCGAGTCGGTGCCGAGCACCCGGACCACGCCGGAGGCGACCGACCTGCAGGCCACGTTCGCGGTGATGGCCGAGCGCGGCGTGACCGCGGTCGCGATGGAGGTCTCCAGCCACGCGCTCGCGCTGGGCCGGGTCGACGGCACCCGGTTCACCGCCGGCGCCTTCACCAACCTCTCCCAGGACCACCTGGACTTCCACACGAGCATGGAGGACTACTTCGCGGCCAAGGCGATGCTGTTCGACGGCCGCTGCCCGCACGAGATCGTCACCGTCGACGACCCGTACGGGAAGCGGCTGGTCAAGCCGGGCACGGTGACCGTGTCGGCGGCGGGGGAGCCGGCGGACTGGTATGCGACCGGGATCGAGCCGGACCTGACCGGCTCGACCGCGTTCCGGGTCCACGGTCCGGGCGCCGACCTGCCCGGGCTGGTGCGGATGCCCGGCGCCTTCAACGTCGCCAACGGCCTGCTCGCCATCGCCATCCTGGCCACCGTCGGCGTGCCGGTCGAGACCGCGGTCCGCGGGGTGGCCGCGCGGGGCGTGCCGGGGCGGATGGAGAAGGTCGACCTGGGCCAGGGGTACGTGGCGGTGGTCGACTACGCGCACACCCCGGTGGCGGTGGAGCGGATGCTGGCCGAGCTGCGGCCGACCGTGCCGGGCCGGGTGATCGTGGTCCTCGGTGCCGGTGGCGACCGGGACCGGGACAAGCGCCCGCTGATGGGCGCGGCCGGCGCGGCCGGGTCGGACCTGCTGCTGGTGACCGACGACAACCCGCGCTCGGAGGACCCGGCCGCGATCCGCTCGGCCGTGCTGGCCGGCGCGCGCGGGGTCGAGGGCCGCGGCGAGGTGGTCGAGGTCGGCGACCGGCGGGCCGCGGTGGCCGAGGCGGTGCGCCGGGCCCGGCCCGGCGACGCGGTGGTGGTGGCGGGCAAGGGTCACGAGCAGGGCCAGGAGGTCGCCGGCGTGGTGCACCCGTTCGACGACCGCGCGGTGCTGCGGGCCGCGCTGGAGGAGCTGACCGGGAGCGTCGGCCGGTGATCCCGCTCACGCTGGCCGAGATCGCGGCCGCGGTGTCCGGCGACCTGCACGACGTCCCGGACCCGGGTATCAGGGTGACCGGGGACGTCGAGCTGGACTCGCGCCGGATCGGCCCGGGCGGGCTGTTCGTGGCCCTGGCCGGGGCCCGGGTCGACGGGCACGAGCACGCCCGGGCGGCGGTCGGGGCCGGCGCGGTGGCGGTGCTGGCGGCCCGGCCGGTGGGCGTGCCCGCGGTGGTGGTGCCGGACGTGACCGCGGCCCTGGCCGCGCTGGCGCACGCCGTGCTGGACCGGCTGCCCGAGGTGACCGTGGTCGGCGTGACCGGCTCCAGCGGCAAGACCTCGACCAAGGACCTGCTGGCCCAGCTGCTGGCCGAGCTGGGCCCGACGGTGGCGCCGCCGGGGTCGTTCAACAACGAGCTCGGCCACCCGTACACGGTGCTGCGGGCCACCGCGCAGACCCGCTTCCTGGTGCTGGAGAAGTCGGCCCGGGGGATCGGGCACATCGCCTGGCTGACCCGGGTCGCCCGGCCCCGGGTCGGGGTGGTGCTCAACGTGGGCAGCGCCCACCTGGGCGAGTTCGGCAGCCGGGAGAACATCGCGGTGGCCAAGGGCGAGCTGGTCGAGGCACTGCCGGCCGACGGGGTGGCGGTCCTCAACGCCGACGACCCGCTGGTGCTGGCGATGGCGGCCCGGACCGCGGCCCGGGTGGTCACCGTGGGCGAGTCGCCGGCCGCGGACGTCCGCGCGACCGCCGTCACGCTGGACCAGCTCGGCACTCCTTCGTACGTGCTGGTGTATCGGGGTGTGTCGGTGCCGGTGACGCTGGCCGTGCACGGCGCCCACCAGGTCGGCAACTCGCTGGCCGCGGCCGCCGTGGCGCTGGAGCTGGGGATGGCGCCGGAGGCGGTCGCGGCCGCGCTGGGCCGGGCCCGGGCGCTGTCGCGGTGGCGGATGGAGGTGACCGAGCGGCCCGACGGGGTGCTCGTGGTCAACGACGCCTACAACGCCAACCCGGAGTCGACGGCGGCGGCGCTGCGGGCGCTGGTGACGATGGCCCGGGGCCGGCGGTCCTGGGCCGTGCTCGGCGTGATGGCCGAGCTGGGGGAGACCGCGGCCGAGGAGCACCGCCGGATCGGCGCGCTGACCGCGCAGCTCGGCGTCGACCGGGTCGTGGTCGTGGGCCCGGAGGCGCAACCGCTGCAGGCCGGCGCGCGTGAGGATGCTGTGCACGTACCCGACGTGGCCGCCGCGGTGGCCCTGCTGCGGGCCGAGCTGCGGCCCGAGGACGTGGTGCTGGTGAAGGCGAGCCGGTCCGCCGGGCTGGAGCGGGTCGCGCTGGCCCTGACCGAGCCGGCCGTCGTCGACGCGCCGCGGGGAGCCGCCCGGTGAGGTCCATCCTGGTGGCGGCGCTGGTGTCGCTGCTCGTCTCGATCCTGTGCACGCCGATCGCGATCCGGGTCTTCCGCCGCGAGGGCTTCGGGCAGGCGATCCGGGACGACGGCCCGCAGTCGCACATGGCCAAGCGGGGCACGCCCACCATGGGCGGCACGGTGATCATCGTCGCCACCCTGATCGGCTACTTCGTCGCGCACCTGCTGTCCTCCGGCAGCGGGCCGAGCGCGACCGGGCTGCTGCTGCTCTACCTGTTCACCGGCATGGGCATCGTCGGGTTCCTGGACGACTTCATCAAGATCCGCAA
>DATINN010000496.1:0-2579 GCA_035474175.1 Mycobacteriales bacterium
CCGCTGCCGTTCCCGATCGAGGACTCGCACGCCGGCGACGCGGCCGAGGAGACCCGGCTGCACTACCGCTACCTGGACCTGCGCCGGAGCGAGACCGCCGACGCGCTGCGGCTGCGCTCCCGGGTCACCCAGACGATCCACCGGGTGCTGACCGACGAGCGGTTCGTGCACGTGGAGACGCCCAACCTGACCCGGTCCACGCCCGAGGGCGCCCGCGACTTCCTGGTCCCGGTCCGGCTGCAGCCCGGCAAGTGGTATGCGCTGCCCCAGTCGCCGCAGCTGTTCAAGCAGCTGCTCATGGTCGGCGGGCTCGAGCGCTACTACCAGATCGCCCGCTGCTTCCGGGACGAGGACTTCCGGGCCGACCGGCAGCCCGAGTTCACCCAGCTCGACATCGAGATGTCCTTCGTCGACGAGGAGGACGTGTACGCGATCGGCGAGCGCGTCTTCACCGCCGTCTTCGACTCGGTCGGCATCGAGCTGACCGCGCCGTTCCGGCGGATGGTCTTCACCGAGGCCATGGACCGGTACGGCTCCGACAAGCCGGACGTCCGCTTCGGCGCCGAGCTGGTCGAGCTCACGGCGTACTTCGCCGACACCCCGTTCCGCGTCTTCCAGGCCCCGTACGTGGGGGCGGTGGTGATGCCGGGCGGTGCCGCGCAGCCGCGGCGCGAGTTCGACCGCTGGCAGGAGTGGGCCCGCTCCCGCGGCGCCCGCGGGCTGGCCTACGTGACCTTCGCCGAGGACGGCACGCTCGGCGGTCCGGTGGCCAAGAACCTGTCCGAGACCGAGCGGGCCGGCCTGCAGGAAGCGGTCGGGGCCGAGGCCGGGGACTGCGCGTTCTTCGCCGCCGGGACCCGCTCGGACGCGCAGTCGCTGCTCGGCGCGGTCCGCAACGAGGTCGGCCGGCGCTGCGGGCTGATCGACGAGTCCCGGTGGGAGTTCCTCTGGGTCACCGACATGCCGATGTTCGAGGAGACCGACGACGGCGGCTGGACCGCGGTGCACCACCCCTTCACCGCGCCGGCGACCGAGTTCGAGGACTCCTTCGAGAAGGACCCGGGCGCGGTCCCGGCCCGGGCCTACGACCTCGTGCTCAACGGGTTCGAGCTGGTCAGCGGTTCCATCCGGATTCACCGCCCGGACGTCCAGCAGCGCGTGTTCGACGTGATCGGGCTGTCCCGGGAGGAGGCGGAGTCGAAGTTCGGCTTCCTGCTGGAGGCGTTCAAGTTCGGGCCGCCGCCGCACGGCGGCCTGGCCGTCGGGCTCGACCGGCTGTGCGCGCTGCTGTCCGGGTCCGACTCGATCCGCGACGTCATCGCGTTCCCGAAGACGGCCTCCGGCGGCGACCCGCTGACCGGCGCGCCGACCGCGGTCGGGCTGGAGCAGCTGCGCGAGGCCGGCGTCGTCACCGCCGTCCGCGCCGCCGGCCCGGCCCGCCCCGAGGCCCCGACCGCGCCGGCCGGCGCCGCCCTCCCCCAGGGGACGACGCCGTCGGCCTGAGGCTTGACCTTGGAGCCGGGTCCGGGGTTTAGCGTCGGGGCATGAGCACGACGACGGTCCGCGGGCTGCGGGTGGCCGAGCTGGCCGCCGCGGTCGGCCTGTCCGCGGACACGGTGCGCTACTACGAGCGGGTCGGCCTGCTGCCGCCGCCGGCCCGGACGCCCGCGGGCTACCGGGCGTACGACCCGGGGGCCGTCGACCGGCTGCGGTTCGTGCAGGGCGCGCAGCGGCTGGGCCTGCGGCTGAAGGACATCAAGGAGCTGCTGACGGTCCGGGACACCGGCGTGTGCGCCTGCGAGCCGGCCGAGCAGCTGCTGCGCCGGCGGCTGGCCGAGCTCGACGCCGAGATGGCCCGGCTGGCGGCGCTGCGGGTCCAGATGGCCGCGATGGCCGACGCCATCCCCGGTCCGGACTGCCCGCCCCCGGCCCCGGGGACGTGGTGCCCGCCGATCCCGGAAGGGGGGTGACGACCCATGTGCTGTGACTGTGGCTGCTGCTGCGGCGGGTGATCCCCAGCAGGACGCCGAGCGCGCCGGCGTCCTCGCTCAGCGGCCTCGCTCAGCGGCCTCGCTCAGCGGCCCGCGACCGGGCTGCGGCGCTCCAGCACGACCACGTCCCGCCAGCGCCCGGCCAGCTGCCCGGGCCGCTCCCGGACGCCGAGGACCCGGAAGCCGGCCGAGCGGTGCAGGGCCAGGCTGGGCTCGTTCTCGGGGAAGACACCGGTCTGCAGGGTCCAGATCCCGGCGCGCTCGGTCGAGTCGACCAGCGCGGCCAGCAGCTGCCGGCCGACGCCGCGGCCGCGGGCGGAGCCGGCGACGTAGACGGAGTTCTCGGCCACCCCGGCGTACGCGCACCGCGTCGACACCGGCGCCACCGCCGCCCACCCGGCCACCGTGCCGTCCAGCTCGGCGACGAACCGGTGCTCCGGCAGGTGGGCGGCGTCCCAGCGCTCCCAGTCCGGGAGCTCGGTCTCGAAGGTCGCGTTGCCGGTCGCGATGCCCTCCGCCCAGATCGCCGCGACCTGTGGCCAGTCGGCCTCGGTCATCTCGCGCAGTCGGACGCGATCGATCATCGTG
>DATINN010000497.1:0-2765 GCA_035474175.1 Mycobacteriales bacterium
TTGACCTTGACGACCTCGTCGGCGCCGGTGGCCCGGACGAGCTCGGTCACGATCCGGTTGGCCTCGTCCGCGTCCCGGGCCCAGTGCACGGTCCCGCCCCGGGCCGTGACCGCCGACTCCAGCTGGACGAGCAGCTCCGGCAGCCGGGTCAGGGTGTCGTCCTTGATCGCGGCCCCGGCCGCCCGCAGCTCCGCCCAGTCCGGGACCTCGCCCACGACCCGGGCCCGCTTGGCCCGGATGGTCGCGGTCGCGCTGCCGAGGTTGCGCCGCAGCTGGGTGTCCGCGATGGCCGCCCGCGCCGCCTCCGGGAACGGCGCCCCGTGCAGGTGTTCGGTGGAGACCGCCCGCGGCAGCCCGAGGAACGTGCTCACGAGACCCCTTCCCGGGACGCCAGGATCTCGGCCAGGTGCACGGTCCGGACGCCGGTGCGCAGCCGGGACAGCCCGCCGCCGATGTGCAGCAGGCAGGACGAGTCGCCGGCGGTGCAGACCTCGGCCCGGGTGTCCAGGACCGCGCGCATCTTGTCGGCCAGCATCGCGGTCGAGGTGTCGGCGTTCTTCACCGCGAACGTGCCGCCGAAGCCGCAGCACTCCTCCGCCCCGGGCAGCTCGACCAGGTCGATGCCGCGCACGGACCGCAGCAGCTGCAGCGGCTTGTCGCCGACCCGCAGCAGCCGCAGCGAGTGGCAGGTGGGGTGGTAGGTGACGCGGTGCGGGTACGAGGCGCCGACGTCGGTCACCCCGAGCACGTCCACCAGCAGCTCGGACAGCTCGTACGTCTTCGCGGCCACGGCCGCGGCCCGGCGGGCCAGCTCGTCGTCGCCGGCGTCGCGGGCGACCTGCGCGTGCTGGTGCCGCACCGACCCGACGCCGGACCCGGACGGCGCGACCACGGCCTCGTACGGCTCGAAGGTCTCGACGTGCCGCCGGACCAGGCCGACGGCCTCGGCCGCGTAGCCGGTGTTGATGTGCATCTGCCCGCAGCAGGTCTGACCGGAGGGGAACTCGACCTCGTGCCCGAGCCGCTCGAGCAGCTCGACGGTGGCCCTCCCGGCGGCCGGGACCACCGCGTCGACCAGGCAGGTCAGGAACAGCGCGACACGCATCGGTCACCTCCGGGTCCTCCCGGCACCTTAACCGGACGGTGTCAGTCCAGCGGGTCGGTGGCCTCGGCCGAGGTGCGGTGCTCCAGCACGGTGTCCGGGGCGGCGCCGGGGTGGTCCTCGCGCTCGTCGGAGTCGGCCAGGATCTGGGCCGCCTCGGCGTCGGGGTCGGCGCTGCCGGCGGCGCGCTCCTCGGGGAGCAGGTCGTTGGCCCGCTGGTGCACGCGGGCCCGGTCGGGATCGGGATCCATGCGTCCGGCCTCCCCGCAACGGCCGTCGAGCAATCCCCGGGCCCAGGCCGGATGCTGCTCCAGGGCCCACCCGACGGGCACCGACCCGGTCCGCATCCCGCGCCGGGCGTCCTCGTCGTGCGAGGCGAACCAGAGGTGCCCCACGACCAGCAGCAGGAACGCGGCCGCGGTCCAGTCGTGCACGAAGGTCGCGCCGATGCGCAGGTCCAGCGGCCAGCGCCGGCCGTACGCCAGGACGATGCCGGTGCCGAGCAGCACCAGCCCGCCGCCCGCGGACAGGGACGCGTTGAGCTTCTGGCCGGCGTTGAACTTGCCCACCGGCAGCCCGGCCCGGCGCCGGTCGCGGCGGCGCAGCCACTCCCGGTCGACCGGCGAGAACCGGTTGAGCAGCCCGAGGTCGACCCGGGTGGCGCGGGCCAGCGCGCCGAGCAGGACCGGCACCGGCAGCGCCAGCCCGGACCAGACGTGCACGTCCACGACGACGTTGCGGCGGCCGACGATCTCGGCCAGCGGCTCCAGGTAGAGGATGGCGGCGGTCAGCAGGCAGGTGACGCCGAGCACGGCCGTGCCGCGGTGCACCGCCCGGGAGGCCGGCGTGAACCGGGTCAGCTCAGGTGGGCTCATCGCCGCGCCCGTTGGAGCGGCCGACCCAGCCGTCGACGTCGTAGCCGCGGCGCTCCCAGTAGCCCGGCTCGACGTCGGCGGTCAGCTCGATGCGGTCGAGCCACTTCAGGGACTTGTAGCCGTACATGGGCAGGACGGCCATCCGGACCGGGCCGCCGTGCGCGGCGCTGATCGGCTCGCCCTGCAGGCCGGTCGCGACCAGGACGTCGCGGCGCCGGGCCTGCTCCAGCGTGAGGCTCTCGCTGTACGACCCGTCGAAGGAGGTGAAGCGGACCGCGGTCGCCTCCGGTCGCGGGCCGGCCAGATCGAGCAGGTCGGGCAGCGCGACCCCGGACCACTCCACCGACGGCACCCGCCAGCCGGTCACGCACTGGAAGTCGCGCCGCAGCGTGCTCTGCGGCAGCGCCGCCAGCTGCGCCATCGTCCACTGCCGGGGCGTGCGCACCAGGCCGCCGATCCCGACGGTCAGCGTGGCCGCGGAACGCCGCGGGATCGACCCGGTCACCGAGTAGAACCGGAACCCGGCCCCGGCCGGGATCAGCTGGGTCAGCCCGGTGACGTCGCGCGGTCCCACGACCCCGAGCACGCCCTGCTCGGCGTCGGACAGCGTCCGCCCGAACGCGACCCCCAGGGCGCCCAGCCCGAGGACGCCGAGCACGACGCGACGTCCGACCGGTGTCCCCTCCACCCCTCCATCCTGCGCCTCCCGGCCCGGGACGGCGGGGCCGGGCACCTTACCGACCGCGGACGGCAGCCGGGGCGCGCGATGCCGGGCCGGGGCCCGGGGC